>CAMSGF010000130.1 GCA_947058225.1 uncultured Eubacteriaceae bacterium | reverse complement strand
CCGTGTCCCAGAACGGGTCTTGCGACTGTGAGCCTTTCGGCGTGGTCGCCTTAAACAGATTCGTTACCAACCTCTGCACATCGTTATCGTTCCTTAAATATACAAACGGGTTGTAACAATGGCTTCGGTGCATATTGATTAAATCAAGGACACGCCCCTCCAAAGCCTTTCATTTACCACACTACATAAATAATCTATAAAAATTTAAAATTTACATTTTTATTAAAATGCTCCAGTTCACTCAACCTTTGCAAAACACAAGCCACCATAACGGTGGCTTGTGTTACTTTCTAACGATTTTAAATGTATAAGTTCTTGTCTTATTGTTTTTTGATTTAACTTTAACCTTATACGTTTTTCCTTTGTTTTTAGGAAGGGTTTTTGTTCCAGCCCCTGAAACTTTTGAATAATACATAAGTTTACCCATAGTAATCTTAATTTTATTGTATTTCTTTGGAACCTTAACCGTATAAGACATCTTCGATGGGTCTATACCCGAAAGAAACGTCTTTTTACCATTTGGAGTCTTTATATAACCGTATCTAAGCTGATTATTCCCACCATATCCTGTCAGTCTACCGCTTATAATCTTTGTTACATCACTTTTCTTAATATACCCGTATGACCTGTCAAACCAATACTTATTTGAATATACACAGCTGTTCCCATTCACACCCATATCAGATTGAATTCTGTAAAAACTACCCGATGTGTTTAAAATAACGATAGGAATTTTTTTAACATCTGTGGAGCTTTTTGTTGAAAGAGTGTATAAAACCTTGCTTGAAGTCGATGCACTCTTGTATACCTTCGCTCCGCCGACCTTTGTAAGCCCGATTGAATACCTTTTATAATCTTTACTGCCCAGATATTTATCTATCCTATAAGCTATACCTCCTATTTTTTCACCATGATATGGGTCAGAGGCATATTTTACAGTTACCCCAAATGCCTTATTCCCAGGAGATGTTCCGTAATACCTGCCATCTGTACTCGCATCAAAATAACCTCTTGAAAGCCACCTGTATGCGTGTTCGTATATACAGGCTTTCGCTGAAGAAAAAGAATACGCATTGTCAGGGTTTGAATCATATGCAGCTATCCCAAACAAATTATTCCTGTTTAGTGCAAACCAACTCGTTCCGTATGCACTTTCCAAATCTGCAAATGCAAGCTCCATAAGTGCATTTACGCCATATAAATTCTGTGCCCTTATCAAATTAAGTCCCTGTTTTCTGAGTTTACTGTTTTTGGCTGTTGACGCATTTATCTGTTTGTTTAACTGTGTCGCCGTATAATAAGTTCTCGTTCTGTAAGGAAGATATTTAAAATATGGATAAAAAGTACCGACTTTTGAAGAGCTTGAAAGAGATGCACTGCTGTAAAAATTACACCCGTCCATACTGTAATACTTCGTTCCCGTTTTCATAAATGACGGCTTCTTATCGACTACAAGGCTCACAAGCCAGCTCTTTTCACCACTTTCAAAAAATTTACTCTTTGAAGAATCAGTTAAATTTGATATGTAATGAAATAACTCTCCGTTTTTAACTATGTAATATTCCCTTTGATATTTCTTTGTTGAACTGCTTTTTGACGTTGTAAGAGTGTTTACAAGCGTATTTGGAATCATAATAAGCTGACTCGCCTTTGCATAATTTATCTGTCCGCTGACTCCGACCTTAACCTTTGATAAAGATTCCGTCCCATAATAAAACATCATATCATAAGCACTTATATACATACTCTGTCCGCCGTATGAATTTTGAAGTGTAAGCGTAGCCGCACCTGATGATGCAAGGTATGGAGCCGCATAACAAATTCCCTTTTTCATAGCACATATCTTATAAGGGGACGTGCTTGCCCTAACGACAAGTCCATTTACCTTAGATGAATTACTACTCGCATAATCATTCATATAATCAAGTGCTGCGGTAAAAGTGAGCCCCGTCTTTAAAGTTTCTTCCGATATTTTTGATTTATCACTTGAAGAAACATTCAAATATGAAACTTTATATTTAGTAGCTGCTTTCTTTGCCTTTTTTGCAGGATTATCACTTCCCTCTCCCTCTTCTAAACTCCCTTCATCTAAACTTTCCCCATCCAGCTCCTCAACACTTTCTTTGATTTCTTCTTCCAAAATGACATTTTCTCCCGTCGTCTTATCCGCATTTTTCATCTCCTGCTCACTCATCGCACTGATAGGTATACTGGAAAAAACCATTATCAATACCAAAAGCAAAATTAAAAATTTCTTTTTCATTGAAGCCTCCTGTGTCCAAATATTTTTATGCTTTTATTAATTATTAAAATATCCTCTTATCTTATACATCAATATCGCTCCACTGACAGAAGCGTTTAATGAATCAATTTTATCTGTCATAGGTATTTTTACTATCTTGTTTGATTTTTCAAGTAATTCTTTACTTATACCACTACCCTCATTGCCTACAACTAATACATTTTTATGTCTTTTAAAAGAAATATTTTCCTCTCCTCTTATATCGCTCGCTATTATATCGTATCCCTTATTTAAAAAAGAATCTAAAATATCATAATTATTCACTTTTACAATGTTCATATGAAAGACTGCTCCCGCACCCGCTCTTAACGCCTTCATAGAATAAACATCAGCACTGTTAAAACAAATGCACGTATCAAACCCCGCACAAACGCTGCTTCTTATAAGACCTCCCACATTTGAGGCATCCTGAACATTGTCTAAAAAAAGACAGTTATCTGTTTTTAAATCATCTATGTATTTTTCATCTGTCTTTTCAAAGACGGCTATTATTCCCTGTGGTGTCTTCTCACTTGACAGATATTTGAATACCACATCACTTACGACATAAACTTTTATATCACTTTTCAATACATTTTGAATATCAATATCTTCTCTTACAAGTAGATATTCAGGCCTTTTTACCTTTGCCATCTCCTCTATCAGCTTGTTACCCTCAACTGAAAATAAAGATAGTTTATCACGATACTTTTTATTTTCTAACGATTTAACTGTTTTTACTAATTTATTCATCTTAGAAGTAATCATCTTTTTAACCTACTATAACTTCCATTTCTTCAACTTCTTCATCAATAGTAGTTTTTTGCCTGTCACAAATATTAAAAATAAAATAAATTATTCCAACTCTCCCGGCTAACATCAACAATATCAAAATTATTTTACTTATGGCATTTAGTTTTAAAATAATACCTGTTGTAAAACTTGAAAGGCTTATCGCACAACATACTTCAAATAAAATTTTACTCATAGCTATATTTTCTATAAGTGAAATTATTACGGATGAAAAAAATATAAGGACAAAATAAACACACATTACACTTATAATTAATTTAATTGTATTATCATTTATTTTTTTATTCCCGATTTTTACATTTTTTCTTCCCATTATTAAATTTATAACACAGGCTATTATGATAACAGCCGATGTAACCTTAATTCCACCCGATAATGAAACAGTTCCCGCACCTATAAGCGATAAAATTAATATTAAAAGCTTACTTGCACTTTCAACACCCTCCGGTTTTATCAGACTAAAACCTCCGCTCATTGAAGAAAGGGACAAATTAACTGAATTTATTATCTTTGAAAATAATGGATAGGAAGAAAATTCACTACGGCCAGAAATTTCAAAAATAAATATAAACATACTGGATATTACCAATGTCAAAACTACTGAAAAAAGAGAAGCAAAAAAGGAAGGGCAAAAAATAGGTCAAAAGATAGGAGAAA
>CAMSGF010000129.1 GCA_947058225.1 uncultured Eubacteriaceae bacterium | reverse complement strand
AAAATATCAATCAGTGCAACACTTTGGGAATCTTTTAAATTTCCAAAGTCGCCTCTATCGCTGCATAAAAAAGGAATAAAATCATTAGTTTTAATAATAAAAATTTTTAGTTTATGTTTCTATTCCTTTTTGTATTGCTTATAACAAATGGAAATAATAAAAATGCCCTATTGAGTTCGAATAGTCTTCTTTGGATAGCAGGGACATTTTTTCTTGTTTTGGGTAGACAAAAAGAAGTTTGTGTCAGAGGAGCGTGATATGGAAGAATTTTTTTCAAAAAGTTTTTAGAGGTGAAGAATTTGAAAACATAATATTTATTTGATACAATAAGTTTTTAATAAAAAGATAAACAAAGAAAAAATGTTTTATGGATATGAATTTGATTAATAAAGGTACAAAGCTTACTGAAGGAAAAATTTTAAAAAATCTATTGTTATTTGCCTTACCGATGATGGTTGGCAATTTTTTGCAGCAGATTTATAATATCGCCGATACGCTTATCGTTGGAAAATTTGTTGGAACAAATGCTCTTGCGGCTGTTGGGTCGGCGTATACTTTGATGACATTTTTAACATCGTTGATTATAGGACTTTGTATGGGCAGTGGGGCGTTGTTTTCAAAGTGGTTTGGAGCAGAAAAATTTGATGAGATGAAGTTAGATGTCAGGTTGTCTTTTTATTTTATTTCCTTTGTTACGTTTTTTATATATTTAATTGTATTTCTTGGAACGGATATTATTTTACATATGATTTCAGTTCCAAGTGATATATATGATTTGATGCGTTTATATGTGAGAATTATTTTTATCGGAATAGGCTTTGTGTTCCTTTATAACTTCTTTTCTTATTTTCTGCGTTCTGTCGGAAATTCTCTTGTTCCACTTTATTTTCTGGCAGTATCTTCTGTTATGAATATTATCCTTGATTTATACTTTGTTATTTTTTTAAAATGGGGAGTTTTCGGAGCTGCGACAGCGACGGTCATATCGCAGGTATTTGCAGGGGGTGGGATTTTTATTTATACGATATTAAAGTATTCTGAATTTATAAGTTTTAAAGGAAATATAAAGGATATGAAATGGGACAGGCTTAAAGGTATTATAAAAATAGATGTATTTACGGGGATGCAGCAATCTGTTATGAATTTTGGTATCTTAATGATACAAGGACTTGTAAACAGCTTTGGAACGGCTGTTATGGCTTCTTTTGCTGCTGCGGTGAAGATTGATACACTTGCGTATATGCCTTCGCAGGAATTTGGAAATGCATATTCACTGTTCGTTTCACAAAATTTTGGGGCAAAGAAAAGAAAAAGAATATATGAGGGAACAAGAATCGCAGTAATCGTATCTACATTATTTTGTCTTGCTGCATCAGCTTTAATATGGATATTTGCGGGAAATCTTATGTGTATGTTTGTGAATGTAAATGAAACGGGTATTATTTTAGAGGGGATAAAATACCTTCGAATTGAAGGAGCGTTTTATTTTGCAATCGGGTTGTTATTTCTTCTTTATGGGTATTATAGGGGAGTTCAAAAAGCAGAGATGTCACTTATTCTCACGATAATATCATTGGGAACAAGAGTATTATTTTCTTATATTTTTGCACCGAATACTTCTCTTGGTGTGTTGGCGATATGGTGGTCAATTCCTATCGGGTGGATATTGGCGGATGTGGTTGGAATTTCATTGTTTTTTAAGTTTAAGCGAAGTAAGGATTAATGATAGCTTATTTTATATTAGAATATAATGTTAAATATTATATAGTAAATTATAGCAATAAAGCAAAAATATATATTTTATTTTGATTTATTTTCATATTTGATGGTTAAAACTTATTTTTTTGTTATTAGTTTTTTGAATATAAAATGGGTGATTTAATTTACTTTTAATTATTAGTAAAAAATATTGCTTTTTAGTGATTAAATATAATATAATATGATAATAATGTATATCAAATTATATTATAGAGATGAAGGGGTATTTTATAATGTTATGCCAAAATTGTAATGAACAGGTAAAAAATACAATGAAGAACTGTCCTTTTTGCGGAAGTGAACTTCCAAAGGATGCAAGAAGTGAAAGGACTGTTGAAATTAATGTTGCTCCTATTGCCGATATAGTTAAGGACGAAGATGAGGAGTCTGAGGAATCGGACGAATCTGATTTAGGTTTATATGCAATAGACAGTGATGAAGAAAATACCGATGATGAAGGTGTCTTGGGAAATTCAGACACCTTAGATTTTGGTGCAAATGATAATATAGGACAAATGCCTTCACTTGAAGATTCTCCAGATTATCTTCCGATGATAAAAAGGAGAAAAATAAGCCTTGAACCTGCCAAACCAAGCGAATATGAAAAGGAAGATATAGAGTATAGAAAGAAGAGGGGAATGTATTCCTCTGAGCTTGAGATGACCAACTTTGCCTTGGATGAAAGAAATATGATGGCAGAGGAAGAGGCGAATTTGTTGGAAGAAAAGAGAATAGACTTGATTCAGGTTTTTCATAATAAGGAATATCATTTTGATGTAGATGAAGAAAATGTCAGTGAAGAGATAAAGATAAAAGAGGAAATTCCTGTTGAAAGTGAGCAGATAAGTGACTTTGAGGAAGAGGAAAATGAAGAAACCGTTGATGAAATGGGACAGGAACTTTTAGAAGAAAAGAAAAAAGATTTAGTTCAGGTTTTTCACAATAAAGAATACCATTTTGATATAGACGGAAAGGAAGTTACATATATAGATGCTGAATTTGTGGAAGAGGACGATGAAGATGATGACGATATAGAAGAGGGAATACCGAACAGGGGACTATTCAGTTTTATAAAGAGGTTACTTTCCAGAAAATAGATAGCATTGGAGAGATGTCCGAGCGGCTTAAGGGGCTCGCCTGGAAAGCGAGTGTGCTATAATATGGCACCGAGGGTTCAAATCCCTCTCTCTCCGCCATTATCTAAGCCTTTAAAAGCCTTATTAAAAAGGCTTTTTATTTTTTGTAAGTATGCAATGCGTTGATTAATACATTTGTTTTTTAATTGAAACATCAGCATTATATTTAATAATTAGTTTTTAAGGAGAAAAAGATGAATTTTATAAAGACAGAAAAGAATAATATTTTATATGCGGTGGTAGATTCAAATGTAAAAGTTATTACGGATACGGACTCTGCCATAGATTTACTTATGAGTGCAAAATACGATGTGGGAACAAATAATATAGTAATTGATAAAAAACTAATAGATGAAGATTTTTTTATTTTAAGTACGGGGCTTGCAGGTGAAATACTCCAAAAGTTTGTAAATTACGGCGGACGTATAGCGATTTACGGAGATTATTCACATTATACGAGCAAGCCTTTAAAAGATTTTATATATGAATGTAATAAAGGATGTGATGTGTTTTTTCTTTTCTCTAAGGAAGAATGTATTGATGCTTTGACGAGATGATTTTTTGTGTTTTATATTTAATTTCATAAATGTTATATTTATAAATTAAAAATGTGTTTTTATTTATATAACAGACTGAATTTTGAAATCAGCTCATATATATGGCATTATCTGGAATAAGGGAAAAAGAAAAAAGTCTTATATATTTATTATATAAATTTGTTCTTGCCCGCATCTTATAGTTTTGTAATTTAAAATTATAAAAGTATTTAATCTATAAAAAGTATATAAACGATTTTTATAGATTAAATACTTTTATAATTTTAAATTACAAAACTATAAGATGCAGACGGTAACACACTTTCTGAATAAAATTTAACAGATTAA
>CAMSGF010000128.1 GCA_947058225.1 uncultured Eubacteriaceae bacterium | reverse complement strand
TAATGTCACAATCTCACTCCTTACATTTTATATTCACTATTACGATTTTATTGAAGAATTCTTTTCTTTCAATTAAATCAAATGCGTCTTTAACATCATCAACCTTAAATCTGTGAGATATTATTGATGTAAGGTCAAGAAGTCCTTTTTTGGCTGCTTCAATAGTAGCAACGAATTCTTCAAGTTCAGGTGTAAAGTTATAGCACCAAGAACCTTTTATAGTAAGTTCTTTTCTTAAAATACATTTGTCATAAGACTTATCAAGAACATTTACATCTCCATGAGGTGTTCCTATACAAGCGAATGTTCCATGTTTCTTTAAGCATTGTAACGCTTGGTTAAATGTGATAGGTGAACCTGCAGCTTCGATACAAATTTCAGGGCCGTCTTCTCCTGTATATTCTTTTATCTTAGCTACAACTTCTTCGTTTGTCATTCCCATTGAATTGATTGTGTATGTAGCACCTACTTTTTTAATTAAATCAAGCTTTTCATCTTTAATATCTACTGCGATTACCATTCTTGCTCCGCAGATATTAGCCCACTGAACCATATAATATCCAACAGGACCTGTTCCAAACACTACAACTGCATCATTAACTTTGATTCCCGCTCTTAAAGCTCCGTGTAGAGAAATAACAGCCGGGTCGATTTGACAAATCATATCCCAAGAAAAATCATCAGGACATACATAACACTGACTTGCTTTTACTGCAACGTACTGTCCAAATCCGCCGTCACTTCTTGAACCTGTATATCCATATGTATCACATAAATTTATATTACCGTTGATACAGTCTTTACATTCCCCGCATCCTGTCATAGGGTTAACATCTACTCTTTGACCTACTTTAAGTTCTTCTCTTAAAGGTAAATCTTTTACGCCCTTTCCTATTTCTACGATTTCTCCGCCGAATTCGTGGCCAAGTGTTGTAGGGAAAGAATATGTACCTGTTGAGAAAACTCTTCCAAGGTCCGAACCGCATATACCTGCACAGTATACTCTTACCAATACTTCATCATCTTTAATTTGTGGTATGTCTACTTCATCACATCTTATATCCTTTAATGCGTGAAGTCTACCGGCTTTCATTTTACCTTCCATTTTGTTACCTCCGATTTTATTGTTGACTTTTTTAAAATTTAATGTTATTATGTTCATATGAACAGTTATCTTGTTCATAAGTTCAAATGAATTATATAACATAAAAAATTAAATGTCAATAATATTTTAAAAAAATTTTAACATTTTATTATTAATTATTATTAAGGGGAAAAACAAATGTTTAACGAAGAGCAGCTTTATGAAATTGCAAAGATGTATTATATTGAAGGTTTTACTCAACTTGAAATCGGAAAGAAGATGAACTCTTCAAGGATTGGTATTTCAAGAGCTTTAAAAAAGTGTTTGGAAGATGGAATTGTCCAGATTTCTATTAATAACCCGTTTTCTTTTAAGGAAATGGAAGAAAAGATAAAAGAGAAGTTTGGTTTAAAGAGGGTAAAAATAGTAAGCTATGACGATGATGACAAAAAAATGGTTATAAATTTAGCCAAAGGGGCTTCAGGTTTAATGGATGATATAGTAAAGAATAATGATTATATAGGAATAGGTTGGGGGAATACGCTCAGTTATATAAATGTAGATTCAAAAGAAGAATATCCAAACAAGACATTTGTGTCACTCCTTGGCGGGTATGGGAATGTTCCGATAGAAGGTCATTCGAATAATATAACTTCTAAAATAAGCAGCAGCTATAACGCAAAGTCTATGATGCTTTTAACGCCTTCCTTAATAGAAAATAAACAGATGCGAGATATGATTTTAAACGACAGGACCGTTAAAGAGGTATTTGAGATGTATAAAAAGCTCGATTGTGCCGTCATTGGTATTGGTTCGTTTTATACCGACCAGGCAAATATTTATAAGAGCGGGTATTTTTCAAAAGAAGATTTTGAAGAGATTAAAAATAAGGATATATGTCTTGATTTGGTATCGAGTATATTCCTCAATTCAAAGGGAGAAGAAAAAAAGCTTAAAATATTGGACAGGTTTATTGGAATAGGCGGAGAAGATATTAAAAAAATTCCCGATGTTATTGCGGTAGGAGGCGGAAAAGACAAAGTATATCCTGTGTATTTGGCTACAAAAATGGGATATATATCTACACTTATTACCGATGAAAAAACTGGAGAATATATGCTTAAAAATTAAATATTCATAATTTGCCCCCTTTTTAATATTAATTATTAGGGGGTTAATTATGAAAAGAATAATGGTATTAATTTTAACTGCGGCTATATCAATAGTTTTCATATTTGGTATATGCTATTATATAAAGCTTTCCAGCGTTTATGTAAATAATTCAGTGTACATATTGAATAATAAGACCGTCACCATTGATGCAGGGCATGGTGGGAAGGACCCGGGGAAAGTCGGGAAGATAAAAAATGAAGATGATTTAAACCTTATATTCAGCAGAAAATTAAGGGATGTTTTATCTTCAATGGGAGCAAAGGTTGTTATGACAAGAGATGTAAACGGAGGGTTGTATGAGGACGGGAGTGCAGTTTGGAATAAAGATAAAGATATGAAGAAGAGAAGGGAAATAATTGGGAGCAGTAACAGCGATATAATGATAAGTATTCATATGAATTCCCATACTGATAATGTGAGCAGAGGGCTGCAGGTCTTTTATATGGCAAAAGATGAGAAAAGCAAAAATCTTGCAAATCAGATTAAAAATCAAACCGATGTTTTAGATAAATATTCAAAGAGAAGAGATATCAAACCAAGGGGAGATTTATATATATTAAAAAATAAAGGTATTCCGAGTGTTATTGTGGAATGTGGATTTATATCCTGTCCAAAGGAAGAAAAAATGTTAAATAATAGTTACTATCAGGATAAGATGTGTGGGTGCATAGCTAAGGGAGTTGCGAAGTATTTGCTTGCGAAGTAAAATAGTTTATTATTAATTTATCTTTTTATTTTGAAAATATGTTTTTAATCTTTTATTATTTAAAGAATATAAAATCTTTTTAATTGGTTCGTATATAATACGAACCAATTTTTTATATTAAATAGATTATTATTTTTCTTTGTTTTAAAACTGTTAATGTATTTTTGTTTATATTTTATATAATTTTTTTATATTAATACATTTGTTTTTTATAAATGGTGTGTATAAAATAAATCTTTGAATGAGTAGCTTTGAAAGATTTATAAAGTTTTACACTATATTTTAATGCAGTCTAATACAAAAAAATAAGGATAAAAAATATCCCTTAAAAAACATTATATTAAAAAAGTTATTATTATATTGAAAAATGGTTTGTATAATAAAAGCAATATATAGGAAATAAAATATTACTTTTTTGTCCTACCTAACATATAGTCAGCAGATACGTTAAAAATATCACAAATTTTTATTAAAGTACTAAAACTAGGTGTTCTTTCTCCTGTTTCGTAATACCTATATCCTCTATTTGAAATGCCCAATTCATCAGCCATTTTTTGTATAGTGATATTGTTTTCTATTCTTGTTTTTCTCAATATTTCATAAAATTTCATTTTTTTCTCCGAAAATACTTGACAATATATTAATTATACATTAATATATACATAAACTGTGAGGAACAACTTGTTCAAAAACGTTTTTAGAATAATAATTATATAATTATAAAAAATAAGTAAAAAAATAATTTTATAGACAAAAAAATTATATTTAAAATTTTAAAGTAGTATAAAATGAATTACGCTAAGATGCTTGCTTACCATAACGAATGCAATGCAGATG
>CAMSGF010000127.1 GCA_947058225.1 uncultured Eubacteriaceae bacterium | reverse complement strand
ACCTGTGCTTTTAAGAGTTTAATGGCTTTTGTTGAAGTTCCCGGAAGCACCTCCACAGCGTCAGGCGATACGTCTTTTATAAGCTTTACTGCTGAAGTTATGCTCGTTGAATCGAGTGCGAAAACCCTTAAAATACTAAGGAGATTCAATGTTTTTGCCTTTGTTATAAGAGGGCGTTTTGTCGTTAGAATTCCATATGGTGCGGACACTTTATTTATATATTCAATGGAAAAAGGCGAGGTTGAAAGTCCGTTTATTAAATCTGTATGAATGAATACATATTTTCCTGCCTTTTTTAAAATGCTTATCTCATCTGCAAATTCTAAAATGTCTGAATTTAATAAAAATACCACCTTTGATTTGCTCTTTAATGCGTGTTCTAAATCTTTTTTTGTTCTTATTGCGGGAATTATAGGGTTCTTTTTTAGTTCATCTAAAAATTGTTTGTTCATTTTTTCCTCTTGTTTTAAGATTGTTTTGTATTAATTGTAACACAATAATATAAAAGATTTAAGCATTTCTTGTAATTACTACGTCTATTCCCGTTCCAAGAACATCTTTTATAACCACATCTCCGATTTTTGCAGGAGATTTTACGGTTTGTTTATTTATTTCTTCCATACATTCAAATATCTTTTCCTTTGGAATTGAACCGTCTGTCTTTACACTTGTTACACTCGTGTTTCCACCTGTAACTTTAACAGTTGAAGTGATTACTCTTTTTGGTGATATTACCTCCTGTCTTGCGTATTCTTCACCTCTTTTGCAAGTGTTTCCGACAATACTTTTCACTTCTTTTCCGCTTACTTCAACTTCTATGCTGCACCCGATGGGACATCTTATACACGTTAGATTTTTTTTCATAACTAATCCTCCTTTATTTCAAAAGACAACTCGCCTGTTTGACCTTCAAGCAAATCTTTGTTTATTTTAAAGTTTATCATCTCTCCCGGAAGATATTTAACCTGCTTTTTCTTTGCGATTTCCTTTCCATTAAGCATCGCACTTATGTAACCGCTTTTTACGATTTTATTAACCCTCATATACATTGTAATATCTTCTGATATGTCATTTGAACATATTTTTTGCGGAACGACATATGAAATAGGCGGTGCAGGCTTTGTAGTTATATCAGCCTTATTTAAGACTTTTCCTTTTATATACTCAGCCGCACCCTTTCCTGCGATAAAGCCTTCGTTTGATACGAAGTCCACCAAATCGTGCACCTGAAGGACATTTCCGCAGGCAAAAATTCCTTCCACACTGGTCTGCCTGTTTTGCATTACGTATGCACCTTTTACCTTAGGGTCAAGTTCAATTCCCGCCATCTTCGTTATCTCATTTTCAGGGATAAGCCCTACAGATAAGAGAAGTGTATCGCAGGGGATATATTCATACGTTTCTTTTATAGGTTCTCTGTTTTCATCGACTTTTGCGATTGTTACCCCCTCAAGCCTATCTCTTCCATGTGTTGAAACAACTGTATGGCTTAATTTTAGTGGAATGTCGTAGTCGTCAAGGCATTGTACTATATTTCTTGTAAGCCCTCCTGAATACGGCATAACCTCAAGCACGCACTTTACATTGGCTCCCTCAAGCGTCATTCTTCTTGCCATAATAAGTCCTATATCTCCACTTCCTAAAATAACTACTTCCTTTCCTACCATATACCCTTCCATATTGATAAAACGCTGTGCCGTTCCTGCTGTGAAAATTCCGCTTGGACGGCTTCCTGCTATATTTAATGCTCCCCTTGTTCTTTCCCTGCACCCTGTTGCGATTATGACAGCTTTTGGTTTCATCGTAACATACCCTAAATCTTTATTTATGAAGTGGACTGTCTTATCAGGCTCTAAATTTATAACCATAGTATCGAGGAGATAATCAATTTTGTATTCTTCTATCTTTTGAATGTCTTTATTTGCGTATTCACTTCCCGTAAGTTCTTCATTAAATCTGTGAAGTCCAAAGCCATTGTGTATACACTGATTTAATATTCCTCCAAGTCTTATATCCCTTTCAATTAAGAGTATATTATCAATTCCGTTTTCTTTTGCTGAAATAGCACTGGCAAGTCCCGCAGGGCCTGCACCGATTATAATTAAGTCGTAATTCTTTTTCATTATTTAACCCCCTTTTGAGTCATATCGTTTAAAATATAGGCTTTTTCATTGTTTTTAGGTATTTTATCGTAAGGTATATTGTTTTCTCTTTCTATTATTTCCATAACTCTTGGAAGACAAAATCCACCCTGACATCTTCCCATTCCTGCTCTTATTCTTCTTTTTACGCTGTCGGGGTTTGTTATCTTTATTCCCCTGTGCATAACATCGACTATCTGTCCTTCGGTTATTGTTTCACACCTGCATATAACCCTTCCGTACCTTGAATCTTTTTTTATAAGCTCGTTAAATTCTTCCCTGCTCAATTCGTCTATATGAATATAAGGTTTTCTGTTTGGATTAAAGTCATCTCTTTTTTCCATTTTAAGTCCCGCATCTTTTAAAATATTAGAAAGCTTTAAAGCTATTGCATAAGAGACCGTAAAACCCGGAGAACATATGCACGCTGCGTTTATAAGGCCTTTTGTATCGCTTTCTTCTATTACAAAATCGTCATCTTCACTGCTCGCCCTAAGACCTGCAAACTGGGTTATGACCATAGATTTATCAAGTTTATCTGACATATTGAGGCAGTCATTCCAGACCATATCGAGAACTTCCTTTTTAGTGTCAGTATCTTCCTTATCGTCTATAAATTCTGCATCGGGGCCTATCATTATATTGCCATGAAGTGCCGGGGTTATTGCAATTCCCTTTGAGCCTGCCTTTGGAACGGGGAATATTACGCTGTTTACAAGTCCCTTTGTATTTTTATCGAATAGCATATATTCGCCCCTTCTCGGTGTTATTTTAAAATCAGTTGTACAAATCATTTTTGAAATTTCATCTGCGTACACTCCTGCGGCATTGATTACGTAATCTGCTTTATATGTATTTTCCTTTGTTTTTACGTAGAATACATTTTCTTTTTTTTCGATATTTATAACTTCCTCATTAAAGAAAAAATCAACTCCGTTATCTATTGCATTTTCAGCCATTGCAACCGTATATTCAAACGGAACGCTCACTCCCGCACTTTTGCAGTAAAGTGCTTTTTTTACGTTTGGATTTATGTTAGGCTCGATTTTTAAAATTTCATCGGTATCTATAATTTCAGTTTCAACTCCATTTTTTTCTCCGTTTTTCTTTAAATTTTCAAGGGTTTTTATATCCTCATCATCAAATGCAAGCACCATGGAGCCACATCTTCTAAAGCCAAAATGAAGTTCACTGTCCAATTCGTCAAAGAGTTTATTTCCAAGTGCTGACAGTTCTCCCTTAACGGTTGTAAACTTTGCATCGTATCCGCCATGTATCATTCCTGAATTTGCCTTACTTGTTTCACATGCGACATCCTCGTGTTTTTCTAGCAGTGCTATATTTATATTGTACTTTGCAAGTTCTCTCGCCGCACAACATCCTATAACACCGCCTCCGATAATCAGTACATCATACTTTTCTTTCAATTTTTTACCTCCTATAAATAAAAAACAACACAAAAAACATACATTAATGTTTTTTATGTTGCGCTTTCTCTTAATTCTCTTGCGCTGTTTAATTTTAACTACATTATATATTATATTATTTTAAATGTAAATAGAAATAAAAAATAAAATATAATAAAAAATTAATAATAGTTTTGTGAAGTTTTTATTTATAAAATTTATTATATCATAACTATACTAATATGTAAATATAGAAATATCTATATTTACTAA
>CAMSGF010000126.1 GCA_947058225.1 uncultured Eubacteriaceae bacterium | reverse complement strand
ATTATAAGGATAATTATAAATATTTCTTAAAACAGGGCTTTGATATAAAATGTGATTTTGATATATTTTTAGCAGGGTATTTGTTAAATCCGAGCGATGAAAGGTATTCCATTGAGGTCCTTTCAAAAAAATACCTCGATATTATTATTGAGAATGAAGAGAAAAAAGACATTCAAAGGAGCATTTTTGATTTAAACAAAGAGCAGGATTTATCATCTTTAATTAAAAGGGCAAAAATCGTATATCTTCTTTATGAGATAATGGTTAATTTATTAAAAGAAGACGAGATGTACGAATTATATCAGGATATTGAGCATAAGTTAATGTTCGTGCTTGGAAGAATGGAGTTAATTGGCTTTAGTGCGGATAAGAAGATGTTAGAAACGCTTGGAAGTGATTTTGACAGCCAAATAAGTGAGATAGAAAAAAAGATATTTGAACTTGCAGGAGAAGAATTTAATATAAATTCTCCAAAGCAGCTTGGTGTGATTTTATTTGAAAAGTTGGGTCTTCCCGTAATTAAAAAGACTAAATCGGGATATTCGACCAACATAGAAGTTTTGGAAAAGTTAAAGGACAAGCATCCGATAATTGAGCTTATTATTAAGCTTAGAGGTGTTACAAAATTAAATTCGACTTATGTAAAGGGGCTTATTCCATTAATTGATGAAAATGGGAAAATTCATTCGACCTTTAATCAGACTGTTACGACTACGGGAAGGATATCTTCTTCCAATCCAAATTTACAAAATATTCCAGTCAGGACGAATGAGGGTAGAGTTATAAGGAAGGTATTTATTCCATCAAGTGAGGATAATGTCCTGGTTTCTGCGGATTATTCTCAAATTGAACTAAGGGTGCTTGCTGATATAAGCGGTGATGAAAAACTTATAAATTCTTTTAAAAACAATGAGGATATTCATGCAAGGACTGCGAGCGAGGTTTTTGATGTTCCTATTGATGATGTGCCAAAGGAATACCGTTCACGTGCAAAAGCCGTCAATTTTGGTATAGTTTACGGAATATCTGACTTTGGTTTATCAAAAGATTTAGATATACCAAAGGCACAGGCAAAAGAATATATAACGACCTATCTTGATAAATATCCAAATGTCAAGAAATATATGAGTGATATTGTGGAATATGCAAAGGAAAATGGCTTTGTAAAGACTATGTTTAACAGGAGAAGATATATAAGAGAAATCTATTCTAAAAATTTTAATGTGCGTTCCTTTGCAGAAAGGACTGCACTCAATACTCCTATTCAAGGCAGTGCGGCAGATATAATAAAGATAGCTATGATTGCAGTGGATGAGGAACTTTCAAAGAGAAAAATGAAAGCGAAGCTTATTTTACAAATTCACGATGAGCTTATTATAGATTCTCCTATGGAAGAAAAGGATGAGGTTATAAGTATATTAAGGGAAAAAATGGAGAGTGCGGCTAAATTAAAATGTCCGATTAAGGCGGATGTGAGCTATGGGAAGAATTGGTACGAGGCGAAGTAGGTTTTTGTTTTAATAGAAATTGTTTGGTTGTTTGGTTGGTGTTGGAGGGGCGGCGGCTTTTTAAAGAGGCATTTGAAAAATTTATTTTTCAAATGCCTCCTTTAAAAAGTTCAGGCGAATGAAATTCGCCTGAAAGACGAAGTGCCAAGGCACTTCACCCGCCGCCCCTCCCGTATACTATTCCTATTTAGAAAAATAATATTCAAATTACAAAGTATGTATTAAATATGTAGTAAAAAGTCATACATTGTTTTTCATTTAATAAAGTAACATATAAAGCTTTATGTATGTTGCAATACATTATATATTGCTTTTTATTTGTAAATAATAAAATAAAATACATTTTATACATCAATATAATATAGACAAATATATTCAAAAGCTTAATAAATATCAATCATTATTTATATATAAAATTTATTATAGAATATTGAAATATATTGTAGAAAATAATTTTAATCTTTAAGGGAAATTTTGGGGATAAAGGAAAAATATGTGTATTTATAACGGTACATATCTAAAAAATAAGTGTCTATTACTTGAAAACATTTTTTAAAAGGAGTATTATAAAAATAGCGAGTAAATTTATATTAGGAGAAATTAAATGGAAGAAAGAAAGTTCATCAAAAAAATTATTATGTTTGCATTGGCCATAATGCTTGTGTTAAGTGTGCCAACAGGTATTACAGCTGCTGCAAAACCAAAGGCTCCGACAGGAGTTAAAGCGGTAAGCGTAAACGGAACGACAATTAAGCTGACATGGAAGAAAGTTAGCGGAGTGGGTGGCTATTATATATACAGAGCCCCTAAAAAGACAGGCAAGTTTGTAAAAATTGCAACTGCCAAAAAAACTGCGACAAGCTATACGAATACAAAGCTAAAACCATCTACATATTATTATTACAGAATATATTCGTATAAAAAGGTAAAGAAAAAGAATGTTATGAGTAAGCCAAGTGCTATCGCAAGTGCAAGGACTATTCAAAGGGTAACAGGTATTTCCATAACAGGAGATGATACTGTTGTAAGGGGAACACCTTTAACATTAAAGGCTGTTATATCACCTGCTACCGCCACATATAAAACTACAACGTGGACAAGCAGCAATCCTGAAGTTGCGACTGTTGCAGGCGGTGTTGTTACAGGGCTTAAAACAGGCAGCACTACGATAACAGCGACTGCTGATGGAAAATCTGCCACAAAGGATATAAATGTTATCGTAAAAGCCGATGGGGTAAAGATTGAAGGAGATGAAACTGTTAATTTAGGAAGTATGGCTAAATTAAATGCAGTCATCGACCCGGTAGATACGACCAATAAAAAGGTTATCTGGACGAGTACAAGACCGAATGTAGCTGAAATAGATGAAGATGGAAATATCACAACCTTAAAGACAGGTGCTACTCTTATCTATGCTGAAATAGATGAAAAGAAATCAGAGCCATTCCTTTTGGAAGTAATAAATGTTCCTGTAAGTGATGTGTTAATTGACGGACATAACGTTATCCCGGTAGATGATACAACGGTTTTAACAGCCAATGTTCTTCCCGAAGATTCTTCAAAAAAGACAGTTGAATGGAAAAGCAACAATGAAGATGTTGCGACCATTGAAGTTATGGAAGATAACAAAAATAAATGTATCGTAACTGGAAAGAAATACGGAAGAGCTGTTATAACTGCCACAATCGATTCAAAGACAGCTGAATACGAAGTTATCGTAACAAAGGACAGTGAAATCAAGACTGTATCAAGTGTAAGCGAATTAAAAGAGGCTCTATCAGGTGAAAAGCCTTATATAGATTTAAAAGAAGATATAGAATTAATTAATCCGATAGAAATAAACAGGAGTGTTAAGCTAATGTCTACATATGATAAAAGCATTACTCTTGATGCATCTGCACCATCAGGCTTTATTGTAAATGCCAATGACGTGGAATTTGAAGGAATTTCTTTTGTTGGGGAAAAAGACGGAAGAGCCGATGATGAAGTTCAATCTTTCATAAAGACTGCTCCAAATAAGGAAATAAGCGGATTAAACGTATTAAATAATAACTTTAAATATTCAGGTATTGCCGTTGATGTTATAAACGGTAATGCGAATGTTACAGGTTCTACATTTGACAGACAAAGAATTTACGGTGTAAATGTAGACAAAACAAATTTAAATGTGGATATAAACAATAATACATTTAAAAACATTGCAAATGACGTAGTTTGGGAATATGAAGATACAAAACTAAACTCACAGCTTGGTGCTGTAAATGTTCAGGTATTAAAGGCGCAATAGAGGGGACAACAGACGATCAAAAGTATATAGTGACGT
>CAMSGF010000125.1 GCA_947058225.1 uncultured Eubacteriaceae bacterium | reverse complement strand
AAAAAATCTTTTATTAATATGTAAGAGTAAAGATATCAAAAGGTATTGTTTTTTTGATATTTAGTATGAATAAGAAGATTATTTAAATTAAGGGAGAGTTTTAATTCAAATAATCTGTTTTTTTGTATTTTTAAATAATTTTTTATTTATTCTGACTTGTAATATTTTTTTATTTTATTTGATTATATTGTATTTAATATTTTTAATTAAAAATAATTTATCACATATTACTTCATTAATTGACATTTTAACCCCCTATAAATATAATAAAAAAGTGAGGTTAAGATTATGCTTAGAAAATTGAATGGTATTGTAATAAAAAATATAAAATTTTCCGAAAGTGACAGAATTTTAACCGTTTTTACCAAAGAGAGAGGAAAGGTAAGTATTCTTGCAAAAAAGGCGAATTCTCCAAAGCGGAAGATAATTACGCAAACTGCGATGTTTGTATGGTCGGAGTTTATGTGTTATCCGGGGAAAAATATGTACACTTTAAGAAGTGCCGATTATATTAAGGGTTTTTATAAGATAGAAAATGACCTTGAGAGGCTTATGTATGCAAGTTATATCGCAGAGCTTATAGATATTTTTTATGATGAAGAACTGGGGGAAACAATAACTTTTAATTTATTGGCATTCACTTTAAAGTTAATTGAGGATGAAAAAATAGAAAATTTATCGTATATTACGCTGGCATTTATGTTAAAACTACTTGGAATATGTGGATTTTTGCCAAGTATGGAAAATTGTATCGTATGTAATGAGAAAAAGAGTGATATTTATTACCTTGACAGAGTAAATGGTGGTATAATATGTGGTAATTGCAAGAGTAGGGATAGTTATTTAAAACAGTTAAATGATGTTCAGCTTAAACTTTTAAAAGAGTTAATTCATATAAAACTCAAAGATTTAAGAGATAAAGATTTTTTGAGTGTGCCTAAAAAAAGCGGAGAATATTTAATAACCGTTTTTGATGATTACATAGTCTATACTTTGGGAAGAAAGACAAATACTTATAAACTGCTTTGTCAAATGATTGGATTTTAAAACAGGAGGAGAATATGGAACAAAGAAGATTAAATTTGAATGAAATAATCAGTATAACGAAGATGAGGGGGATAGTTTTCCCGGGTTCTGAAATATATGAAGGGCTTGCGAACTCTTTTGATTACGGGCCTATTGGGAGTGTAATAATAAATAATATAAAAAATGCTTGGTTTAAGAAGTTTATTCAGGAAAGTCCTTATAATGTGGGACTTGACAGTTCAATTCTTGTAAATCCGAGAGTTTGGGAAGCCAGCGGACACTTGCAAAATTTCAACGACCCGCTTATGGACTGTAAAGAGTGTAAGAGTCGTTTCAGAGCAGACAAGCTAATTGAAGATGATTTGGCACAAAAAGGAGAAGATGCAAATGCTGATGGCTGGAGCAATGAAAAAATGGAAGGTTATATTGAAGAAAACAATATAGTGTGTCCTAACTGTAAAAGCCATAATTTTACATCGATAAGACAATTTAACCTTATGTATAAAACTTTTCAAGGTGTTACGGAAGATACTGTCAATACTATCTATTTAAGACCTGAAACGTGTCAGGGTATTTTTATAAACTTTAAAAATGTGCTTAGGACTACAAGAAAAAAACTTCCTTTTGGTATAGGTCAGATTGGAAAGGCATTTAGAAATGAGATAACGCCCGGAAACTTTATCTTTAGGACGAGAGAGTTTGAACAGATGGAGCTTGAATTTTTCTGTGAGCCTGAAGAAGAGATGAAGTGGTTTAATTATTGGAAAGATTATTGTGAACAGTTTTTGTATTCTCTTGGCATAAGTAAAGAAAATATAAAGCTTAGAGACCACGCAAAAGAACAGTTGTCACATTATTCAAATGCTACGACTGATATTGAATATAACTTCCCATTTGGTTGGGGAGAGCTTTGGGGAATTGCAGACAGAACTGACTTTGACTTAAAGCAGCACGAGGAATTCTCTAAAAAGGATATGAAATACGTAGACCCCATTACGAATAAGAAGTTTTTCCCATATTGCATAGAGCCGTCTGTTGGAGTTGGAAGGTTATTTTTGGCGGTTGTATGTGACAGTTTTTATGAAGAAACGTTGGAAGATAATACTACGAGAAATATATTGAAAATTCATCCGTATTTAAGTGCTTATAAGGTGGCGGTTTTACCTCTTACGAAAAAATTAAGTGATAAGGCAGAGGAAGTTTATGTTAAACTCAGCAAGTATTTTATGGTAGATTATGACCAGGCGGGAAACATCGGAAAGAGGTACAGAAGGCAGGATGAAATCGGAACGCCTATGTGTGTGACTGTTGATTTTGATACGCTTGAAGATGGGAGTGTAACCGTAAGGGATAGGGATAGTATGGAGCAGGAAAGAATTAAAATTGATGATTTGGTTGGTTATATAAATAAAAGAATTGAATTTTAAAAGCTCACATTGTGGGCTTTTTTGTTTGGAGGGGGGGGCGGTGCGTGCCTTTGGCACAGACAAAAACTTATAAGAAATAAAGTTTTATTTCTTATAAGTTTTTGTCATAGATTTTTCTTTTAAGAAAAATCTGCACCGCCCCCCTCTGTTTTTAATTTTTATTTTGAAAGTGATATTGTTATGAGTAATTTAAGCTTTGTCAGAAAGGGAAGGAGATATTTTGCATTGATATAGTAGAGTGACTATTTCTTTGTGGGGTGGTGGTATATGAACTTAGAAAGTGGGCAGAGGAAGGAAAAGTAGTTATTTGTCGGTGGGGCGGCGGGTGAAGTGCGAAGCACTTCACTGACAGGCGATTTGTAAAATCGCCTGAACTTTTAAAATGAGCAGATTTTTAAATAAATTTAAAAATCTGCTTATTTTAAAAGCCGCCGCCCTTCACCTTACAAATTTTTCAATAATTATTTAATATTTTTTTTCATTCTTACTTTTATTTTCTTTGGTGGTTTTTCACAAACTATGTCTTTATTATATAAATCTAATTTCAGCCATTGAAAATTCATATAATATGGAGTAGATACACAAATAAGTTTTTTGTCATATGATTTTAAACATATTTCATTTTCGTTTTCATTTAATTTATACGATGTAATTTCTTCAAAGGGATATATCTTTGTTTTTCTAAATGGTTTTCTTATGATAATTGCATCTGATTTAACTGTTACTCTCTCAAACAAAGGAAATATTCCTGCTAATATAAGTGCCGACATAAATGATATGCAAAATATTCGATTAGTTCTCATTGAATAAGATGAATTAAATCTCTCGGGAGTGAAAAGGAGATGGAAAAGTAATAATGCACATAATATACAAAATATACTAAAAGTATAAGATATATGTACCGAATATTTGCGACTTCTTTTTCTTATTATTAAATTTATTTTTTTCTCTATCCAAAAACCTATAAATAATGCAAAACTTATAAAAAATTTTACCATAATTTTATTCTATCCCCACAATGTAATAATTAATTATAATTTATACTATAAACTTGCAGAAATCAAGTATTATTATAGATATTTGTCGTATTGTGTTTTTTATACTTACAAATTGGCTTTTGATTTTATATTCTGCGTTTATTTGTTTTTGTGTTTTGAGATTTAGAATATAATTATTAAAAAATTTATAAGTTTTTAGTTTGTTAATTTACAAAAGATATAGTTTATGTGTTATTTTTTATAATGTAAATATTATATTTGTCTTTTATGTAGTCTAAGTGTATGTGGTGGTATAATAAAATGATATATAAGTAAAAGTGAAAAAATTATTTGTGGGGCGGCGGGTGAAGAACTGTATATAGGCATCGTAAATTATGACATCAATTCGGCTAACGGACAGC
>CAMSGF010000124.1 GCA_947058225.1 uncultured Eubacteriaceae bacterium | reverse complement strand
TGCATCGATCACGTCCAGATGAAGCCCAAGATTTTCAGAAATGCCTACTGCCGCCCCACCTAACACTCAACCTAAAAACCGATTAAATATTTTATAATAAAAATTTATATCTCCATTAAAAATTTAATAGCTGTTATAAAAACTTAAATTTATATTAAATTATACTTAACAATAAAAAAGATGCGTCTTACGCATCTTTTTTTCTTTGTTCATTTGTCAAAAAAGCCTTCTCGACTATATCTTTTGTTATGACTATATCGGTTAGTTCTTTATCATCCGGAGCCATATACATTATATCGAGCATAATATTTTCAAGTATACTTCTAAGCCCTCTTGCACCGGTTCCCCTTTTAATAGTTTCCTGCGCTATCAAATGAATTGCTTCTTCGTTAAACGTTAAATCAACACCGTCTATCTTGAGTAAATATTTATACTGCTTTATCAAAGCATTTTTTGGTTTTGTCAAAATATTTATAAGCGCTTCTTCATCAAGCTTTTTAAGACTCGCCATTATAGGAAGTCTTCCCACCAATTCAGGTATAAGACCGTATTTTACAAAATCCTGTGGCTGTGCTTGCATTAACAGATTATCACTGTCTAAAGAATTATACTCACTTATATTCCCCTCAAACCCAAGCGTCTTGCTTCCGATACGCCTTTTTACAACTTCATCCAATCCATCAAATGCACCACCGCATATAAATAGAATGTCAGTCGTATCAATTTGAAGAAAATCTTGATGAGGATGTTTTCTCCCGCCTTGAGGCGGAACATTCGCAACCGTTCCTTCAAGCATTTTTAAAAGAGCCTGTTGAACCCCCTCCCCACTTACATCTCTGGTTATGGAAGGGTTTTCGCTTTTTCTCGCAATTTTATCGAGTTCATCAATATATACAATTCCCTTTTGCGCCTTTTCCACATTGTAATCGGCTGCCTGAATAAGCCTCAACAGAATATTTTCAACATCTTCACCAACGTACCCTGCCTCTGTCAAAGCCGTTGCATCGGCTATGGCGAAAGGAACTTTTAAAATTCTCGCAAGTGTCGATGCAAGCAAGGTTTTCCCACTTCCTGTTGGACCGCAAAGAAGAATATTGCTTTTTTGAATTTCAACATCTTCATCATTATTTTTTGCATTTATTCTCTTATAATGATTATACACTGCAACTGCAAGTGTCTTTTTTGCATGTTCCTGACCTATAACATATTCATCCAAAAGTGCATTGATTTTACTTGGCACTTCTACATTTTCCATTTTTATATCTTCATCAACAATATTTTCTTCTTCTATTATATCGTTAGTAAAAATTTCGCTGCATAAACTCACACATTCATTACAAATGAATACTCCGGGACCTGCAATAAGACTTTTTACTTCATCTTGGCTTTTTCCGCAAAAAGAACAATAATTTAATGTTCTCGTTATATCATCTTCACTCATTTTGCATCTCCCTCCTCTATTTCCTTTGTTCTATGACTTTATCAATCAAACCATATTCCTTAGCTTCAAGAGAAGACATGAAGTTATCCCTGTCAGTATCTTTAGCTATTGTCTTTAAAGATTTTCCTGTCTTTTCGCTTAAAATTTTATTTAAAGTTTCTTTTGTTTTTAAAAGTCTGTTGGCATAAATCTCAACATCTGAACTCGGTCCTTGTGCTCCGCCAAGTGGCTGGTGAATCATTATCTCGCTGTTTGGAAGTGCAAATCTTTTTCCTTTTGCTCCACAGGCTAAAAGAAAAGCTCCCATTGATGCAGCCATCCCAACGCATATAGTCGACACATCACACTTGATATAATTCATAGTGTCATATATTGCCATACCCGCAGTTACGGAACCTCCCGGCGAATTGATATATAAGCTTATGTCTTTATCAGGGTCTTCTCCTTCCAAAAACAAAAATTGAGCAATAATTAAATTTGAAACCTCATCATTTATTTCTCCTGATAAAAAGATAATTCTATCCTTTAAAAGTCTTGAATAAATGTCATATGAGCGTTCAACTCTTCCCGTTTGCTCTATTACCATAGGAATTAATGGCATAGATTTACCTCCTTAAATTACTTTTGAACCGCTTTTTCTAAAAGGGAATCAAAAAGTTTTCTTTGTTTAATAAAACCTTCCACATAATTTTTAGTATAATCGTCTAAATTTTTCTTAAATTCTTCTATATCCTGATTGTAAACTTTGGCAAATTCAGCGTATTCTTTTTCCATTTCTTCATCGCTTGCTTCAATATTTTCTGCCTCTATAAGTTTACCCACAACAAGTTCTTGTTTTATGTCGTTTATTGCTTGTTCTTCAAACATTTTTTGAAAATCTGTTGCACCTTTCCCATCACCTTGTGCCTTTACTATTTCATAATATGTCTTTGGGTCCATTCCGTTAGACTGAATCTGTCCTTCAAACTGTTGCTTTACCTGATCGGCTCTTTCTTTAATCATAACTTCAGGAATGTCTATTTTAGTTCTTTCTATAACAGTTTCCAAAATCTTTGTGTACGCATCATTTTTCTTTGCGTTTTCTTTTTCCTTTTTAATTTTTGTCTTTAAATCTGCTTTTAATTCATCCAATGTATCAAATTCACTTACATCCCCTGCAAAATCATCATCAAGTTCAGGAAGCTCTTTGTGTTTTACTTCGTGAATTTTTACCTTAAATAAAGCATCTTTTCCCGCAAGCTCTGTCGCTTGATATTCATTTGGGAATGTAACATTTACATCGACATCTTCCCCTGCTTTTTTGCCGATTAACTGGTCCTCAAAGCCTGGAATAAATGAGCCACTGCCAAGAACCAAATTATAGTTTTCGCCTTTGCCTCCTTCAAATGCCACACCGTCTGTAAAGCCTTCAAAATCTATAATCGTCGTATCACCGCTTACGGCAGGTTCATCAACTGAAACAAGTCTTGAATTTTGGTCTCTTAATGTTTCAAGTCTTGCATCAATGTCCTTTTTGGTAACCCTAGTAGTGATTTTATCAACTTCAATACCTTCATATTCTCCAAGTTCAAACTCAGGCTCCAAAGCAACTTCAACGACAAGTTCAACTCCTTCATCTGCTGAAATCTTATCAATTGATTTTACCATTGGCATTGAAACAGGTTTTATGTCTATTTCTTCAATAGTCTTTTCATATTCATCGGGGAATGCGATATCAAGTGCATCTTGATAGAATACACCTTCACCAAATCTGTTTTCTATAATTCTTCTTGGAGCTTTTCCCCTTCTAAAACCAGACACGTTGTATCTGCCTTTATTTTTAGCGTATGCCTTATCAATCGCAGCATTAAAGTTTTCTGCGGATATTTCTATTTTGATTGTAGCAACGTTTTTTTCTTTGTTTTCTAATTTACTCATTAAATTTACTACCTCCTAAATCCCATTATCTAAATAATTATATCATAATTAAATTTAATTTCAATATATAAAGGTTAATCAATTAAAATAATGACAAATATTGGTAAATATATTAGATTTTTTTATTTTATTTTTACTTTTTTAATTATATTTTCTATTATAAACACATTGATTTATATTTTCTCATTATATTTTTTTTTAATAAAACAGTTTTTGAATATTTATATTGTAAATTTATTTTAAATATAAGAAACTAAATGGATACTATAATGTTTTTTTACTTTTATATTAAATATATAAATGATATAAATAATGTAAAAACACCACAAAATTATATTTATTTACAATTTATATAAATATCAAAAACACTGTTTAAAATTCAATTTAGATATAATTATAAGTATCCAAACCCCACATTTCATAAAAGTGAAATTAAAAGTGAATAAGATGGGTGGGGCGGCTGTGAAAAAATATTGCGGATCATGTGTATAGTATGCGTATGCATTACC
>CAMSGF010000123.1 GCA_947058225.1 uncultured Eubacteriaceae bacterium | reverse complement strand
AAAACGTATATGTGTATTATTTATAAAAAAGGAGGATAAAATCCTCTTTTTTATTTGAAATATTTAATTTACAAAAATGATTTCTTAAGCTATATAGTTATTTTTAAAATGTATTTAATTGCAATTTTCTTTTTTTTGATATTAAAATTCAAATGGGAATAAAAATTTTTAGTTATAGACTTTTTTATATATTAAATAACAATAATATAAAGTTAAAATTTTATTTATAAATTTAAAACAAATATCTATTAAATTTAATATATCATTCCTCATCTTTTTGTGTCATACCGAGAATGCTTGAAAAGACAGGGTACAACACTCCAAACACCACCCATATAATCCAACTTTTTCCCCAATTATTCGTAACAAATGAATATGTGAGATATATAGCGGTAACCAAAAGCCAGTATATGTTTGAAACTGATTCAAAGACGGGTTTGAATTTCTTTTTTGATTTTGTGTAATCTCCTTCCTGTAAAAGTTTTTCAAAACTTCCCCAAATCACACCGCTTTTAACAAAAAACATCACCCCGATACCTACTGTAACAATAGTTATGCATAGCATTGTTACCATAAATAAATCATTTTTATCAAAAAACGCTCCTATCAAAATAGGTATTGCCGATAAAATACATATACAAGTTCCGATTATATTGTTTTTATTATATCTGTCCCTGTAATCTTCCTTTTTATTTTTAACCATTCTTTCTGCATTATAATCAAGTTCAAATACTTCCTTTTCAATAAATTCAAACTGATTGACTTTGGCAGCATTTGATAAAAATATCACTACTGCGACAGCTACAAATATAAGCAAAACTATTACTCCGAAAATAGCTGAATTATCACTCATTCCATACATCCCACTCTCACTCATTACCCCGATTATAACTAAAAGTATCGGAGATAACATACATAGGAATGCTCCAAATGCTATCCAAGCTGCACTTGCCCCTTTTATATCCAAAAATTTTTTTGCTTCTTCCATTGAGACTTTCTTTGGTTTGCCTTTTTCATCTTCTGTTTCAAAGTATTCAACCTCGTCTTTTAATAAATAATCTGTGCTGACATCAAACAGTTTTGAAAGCTCAATGATTTTTTCAATATCCGGGATAGACTGCCCTCCCTCCCATTTTGAAACGGATTGTCTTGTGACATTCATTTTCTCTGCCAGTTCTTCCTGTGACCAGTCTTTTTGCTTACGCAGTTTTGTCAATTTATCTGCAAAAGTCATTACAATTCCTCCTTAGTAATAAATAAAAAATTTATATGTTTGTAAAAATTATATAAGATATACCAGTTTCCTACTACCAACTATCAAGAAAAAATTGTCAACCGATGGTTGCAATCTTAATTTTTTTGTATAAAGTGTTTTGATTTTTTAATATAAATGACATTTAACCTAGACAATAATAGCACATATATTTTTTATTATCTATAAATTATTTAAATATTGCTTTATCACAGATTATATTCGTTTTTGTTTATTTTTCTTTAACAATTATAATATTTTTTGTGATTTTTTTATTTAAAATTATTTATATTCTGTCTTATGATTTTTATTTAAAATATACTTTTATTAAAAATGATAATATATTTGTTTTACAGTGTTTTTGTTCGTATATTTTTTAGGAAAAGTAATTAAATAATATAAAATATTATTTTATTTTTATATGTCAATTAAAATTTTAAATATGATTATTATTGTTTGCATAGTGATTATAGTTCTACCTTAATAATGAAATAAAAAAAAGAAACCATTTATGAATTGTCCATAAATAGTTTCTTGATTTCACTTTGTATTGTTTGTAATTACTTTGTTTGTTACATTATCTTCATCAAGTTGATTTTTATTTATATTCTTGTTATAACAAACTGATTTTAATTAGTTAATATTGTTTATGATAACCTGATTTTTATTCATACTATATACTTAAAGATAGTAAATTAATCTTAATCTACATCACAGTCTTTATATTTACTTTCATCTGCGTGTTTTTCAGGTGTATCTTTTTGCAGTTTTTTAATTGATGCCGCAGTTCTGTTAGGAGCGATTATCGTTCCCATTCCTCCGACACAACCTCCGGGACACGCCATACCTTCAAGTAAATATCCATCTCTCTTACCTGCTTTTGCAAGTGTAAGCATTTTCTTACATTCTGCTAAGCCCTCTGCTCTGTCGCATGGAACTTCAATGGATGGGTCTATTTCATGAATACTGTCTAAGATAGCATCCGTAACACCGCCTGCATAGGCATAACCTCTTCCGATGGCTGTCGCATCGTTATATTCTTCGCCTTCAAATGAACCCGGTTCTATTCCTTTTGCGAGGAACATTCCCATAAGTTCTTCAAATGTTATAACAAAATCGACATCACTTCTAACCGATTCCCTAACGCTCGCTTCAAGCTTTTTAGCTGAACAAGGTCCGACAAATACCATCTTTGCCTCAGGATGTTCTTTCTTCCAGATTCTTGCCGTTGCAACCATAGGGGTAAGTTCCATTGAAACGCAACTTGCAAGTTCAGGAAATTCTCTCTTTGCCATAACCGACCATGATGGACAGCAGGATGTCGCAAGTAGTTTATCTTCTCCTGTTTTTATCTTATGGATAAAATGATTTGCTTCTGCGATAGAACCTAAATCTCCTCCGATAGCAACTTCCACAACGTCTTTAAATCCAAGTGCCTTAATTCCGGCTTTTATCTTTTCAGGTGTCGCAAGAGGACCGAATTGGCCGACTATTGCAGGTGCAACGAGTGCATAAACGTCATTGCCGTCTTGCATTGACCTTATAACCTGATATATTTCAGATTTATCTGCAATCGCTCCAAATGGGCAGGCAACTATACACTGTCCGCATGAAACGCATTTGTCATAATCAATTTCCGCTCTTCCATACTCATCGCTTCCAATCGCATCAACTCCGCACGCTGCCGCACAAGGTCTGTCGTACTGAACTATTGCATTGTATGGGCAGGCTTCTTTACATCTTCCGCATCTGATACATTTTTCCTGGTCAATATGGCTCTTTCCGTCAATCATACTCGTAGCATTAACCGGACATACGCTGACACAAGGATGGGCCAAACAACCCCTACAGTTATCCGTAACCTTCAAAGAGTTAGTCGGACAACCCTGACAGGCAAAGGAAATAACGTTGACTAAAGGCAAAGCCGAAAGTTTAACGTCTTTTACCTTTTCAATTCCCATGGAAATAGGTGCAGGTGAATTTGCTTTTCTCGGGTTAAGTCCAAGGGCAAGTCTTATTCTTTCTCCGATTACTGCACGTTCCGTAAAAACGCTCTCTCTGTAATTTGCGACCTCTCCGGGTATTATTTTATATGGTAATTCTTCTATCTTGTCTAAACTGTCTTCATACGCCATCTTCGCAACTTCAACGAAAACCTGACGTCTGACTTGAGTTACGGGTGTAAATACTCCTCTCATCTTTTTATTTCCTTTCCCTATTTATTCTTTTCCAATAATTCCATTATTTTTGCCATAACAGTTTCCTGAGAAGCTTTAAGAAGCACTTCTCCGTTTACTATGGCAACAGGCGCATTTCCTGTATGACTTTTATCGTATAAGCATGGTCCGGCATTAACATCCACCATGCCGTCATATGCACCAAGTTCTCCTTCTAATTCTCTAAGTCCTTCAACTGCATCAATGATATTCATCGCACCATTGATTATACATTCGGTACATACGCATACTTCTACGGTGATTTTATCTACCATTATTATATCCTCCTAAAAATTTGTTAAACTAAAACCTAAAATAATTATACATTTTGGCACTATAAAAGTCAATTATATAATTATTCCACAATTTACACGTATATAGAAGGATAAATGAAATTAAATTTAATTGAAAAA
>CAMSGF010000122.1 GCA_947058225.1 uncultured Eubacteriaceae bacterium | reverse complement strand
AACTTTCCAAGAAATTCCTGCCTTTTTTAATGTTATTTTATTTTGTAATACAATTTTAAATTAATTTAAAAATTTTACCTCAAAACGAATTTGTCACCATTTATTTATATCTACAAATTTACAATAGTGATGAATTTAATTTCTATGCTGTCCCCTCCTGCTAAAGACCCAACTTCAATTCCAAGTGATGGGTTTAAATCGATAGGAGAATTTGAGCCAATCATTGTTGTGCCGGCTTTATAAGTCATTCCCTGTGGAATAACGTCTGTTACGGTAATATCGTTTATCGCACTTATTCCCGAATTTGTAACAGTTATTGTGTAGTTTACTTCTTCTCCGTTTCCGCTTACATAGGTTTTATCGGCTTTCTTGTATATTTCAAGGCTGTTTGACATAACAGATGTTATTGTCGCATTTGTAACAAGCCCTTTTGTGAAAGAATTGCCGCTGAAATCATCAAATGTAAAGTTGACAGTCGCATAATTTATAATTTCATCTGTTGTATCATTATTGATTACAACGCTGAAATTAATTTCCCTGCTCTCCCCGCTTGCTATTCTTCCTATGTTTATCCCCTCACTTAAATTCCCAAGTCCGTCACAATATTCATAAAGAGATTCTTCCAATAATTTTACATTTGACGGAAGATTATCTTTTACAATACAATTATAAATTGTAAAGGAAGAATTATTTTTTATCTCAACTGTATATGTTAGTTCTTCTCCTATGGATACTATATTTTTGTCTACTTTTTTTACGGCGGTAACATCGAGCAAATCTACGCTTACCTGATTGCTCTCTTCTTCAACGTTTATACATTCATCGCCTATAATATAACTTCCTTTTCCAGTTGCAATATTACTGAAAGGAATATTTAATTCTATCATTTTATCACCTCCTGTTCATATTATGATAGTAGATTAAAATTTGTTCATAATTGAATTGAGGTAAAAATGAAGTTTATTGATTTTTTTATAGTATTTGCTTATTTGGTGATACTGACGTTATATGGAATGATAGTGAGCAAAGGAGTAAAATCCATAAAAGATTTTTCCGTATCAAACGTTGATTACAGCGTGTTTATTCTCTTTGCCACGATATGTTCTTCCTTTATCGGCGGAGGTTTTTCCACAGGTTCTGCCGCAGAAGTTTATACATATGGGATAAGAGGAATTTTGGTATTGTTTGGTTTTACACTCTCTCAGTTTTTCATATCGATTTTTATTGCCCCTAAAATCAATGTAAACAGGAAGGTATATTCAACAGGTCTTATTATTGAAAAAGCTTATGGAAAAAATGCAAAGATAATAACCGGTATTATTTCAACTCTTTTTTGTGCGGGGTTAATCGGAGCACAGCTTAATGCAATAGGTTCGACTTTTGAAACGTTTCTTGGTATTTCAAATATCGTAGGGATACTTCTTGGGTTTTCTTTAGTATTAATATATTCAACAAGCGGAGGAATGAAAGCAGTTGTCGGGGCAGACGTTATACAATTTTTGGTATTAAGCACAGGACTTTCACTTCTATTTTTCTTTTCAATGGATAAAGTAGGTTGGATTACAGGTCTTAAAAACTCACTTCCAACAGAATATTTTAACCCTTTAAACAGGGTATCCCTTATAGAATTTCTATCTTTATTTATGACAGTATTTTTGGGAGAGATGTTAACTCCCTCATATGTTCAAAGACTTTTAATATCAAAAAAAAGACAAAAGACTACAAAAGCGACATTTCTTGCAGGTGTTTATTCGATTCCGTTTTTTTTATGTATTGGATTTATAGGACTATGTGCGGTTGTGATTTTAAAAGATAACACGACACCTTCCACCATTCTTCCATCACTTATAAATACGATTATGCCTGTCGGACTTAAAGGCTTTTTAATCGCAAGTATGATAGCCATTGTCACATCATCTGCCGATTCAGGCTTAAACAGCGCATCGATAAGTCTTACGAGTGATGTGATTTTAGCCATAAAGAAAAAGGAAGTAAGTGAAAAATTCAAATTAAATTTAGTCAGAATTATCAACGTATTAATCGGAATTTGTTCTATTATTTACGCTTTGTTTTTTCCAAATGCTTTTAGAGTTTTGGTATTTACATATTCATTTTGGGCACCAACTGTATTAGTTCCGCTTATGTTTGCCATAACAGGCAAAAAGACGAGTAAGCTTTCATTTTATGCAGGTATTTTTGCGGGTATAGTTTCGACAGTTATTTGGAAAGTAGTTTTAAAAGAGCCTTTTTATATCGATGGGGCTGTGGTTGGATTTTTGTGCAATTTAGCTGTGTTTTTGTTTTGCAGGAATAAGTAAGTGAGTAAGGTGGGAGGGGCGGCGAGTGAAGTGCGATGCACTTCACTGACAGGCGAATTTCATTCGCCTGAACTTCTAAACTAGGGTATTTTAAAAATAAATTTTTAAAATACCCTAGTTTAGAAGCCGCCGCCCCTCCCACCTTCTCTCACAAACCTCTCAATTCATAAAAAATCTGACATACAAACCATACTATCATAAAATATACCATTACAATTCCATAATACATCTATTGACTATCTATCTCATTAATTTTATAATAAATAAAGGTGAAAAAATGAACATAAGAGAAAAAAAAGAAAAATCGGAAATTAAAAATTTAAGCAAATTTGCATTTAAAGCCATCAATACAAAGGGCAGAAAAGAAAATATAGAAGAATGTGAAATAAGGACCTGCTTTGAAAGGGACAGAGACAGAATTATACATTCAAAGGCTTTCAGACGTTTAAAGCATAAGACGCAGGTTTTTATTGCCCCTGAAACAGACCATTTCAGAACAAGACTGACACATACACTTGAAGTAAGTCAGATTTCAAGAACTGTTGCAAGAGCAATTAACATAAATGAAGATTTAACCGAAGCCATTGCAATAGGACACGATTTAGGCCATACTCCGTTTGGACACTACGGAGAAAGGGTTTTAAATAAACTATGCCCGTTTGAATTTAAACACAATCTTCAAAGTAAAAGAGTTGTTGAACTTTTAGAAAAAGGCGGAAAAGGACTTAATCTAACGTACGAAGTAATAGACGGCATAACAAATCATGGAACAAAATATTCTCCAAGCACACTTGAAGGACAGGTCGTTAGAATATGCGATAAAATTGCTTATATAAATCACGATATTGACGATGCAATAAATGCAAACGTACTAAAAGAAAATGATTTACCAAAGGAATATACATCTGTGCTTGGTGATTCAAAATCAAAAAGAATCAATACAATGATAAAAAGTGTTATAAAGGAAAGCTTGGATAAAGATGTTATAAAAATGGAAGAAGATGTTTTTAAATCGACAATGGGGCTTAGAAAGTTTTTGTTCGATAACCTGTATTTCAGTAAGTCGGCAAAGGAAGAAGGCAGAAAAGCAGAAAATGTCATTGAAGGACTTTTCAAATACTATATAAAAAATCCAAAAAAACTTTCAGCTGAATACTATGATTGTATAGAAGAATATGGACTTGAGAGGTGCGTCTGTGATTACATTGCGTGTATGAGCGATAATTTTGCGGTTGACAGATATAATGAATTTCTAATTCCAAGTTCATTAATATAATTTTGAGGTGAATAATGTCAGGTTTCTTTTCAAAAGATTTTATCAATAGAATACGGGAAAGCGTAGATATAGTTTCTCTTATAAATATGTATTTACCACTCGAACGAGCAGGAAACAGATACAAGGCGAGGTGTCCTTTCCATACGGAAAAAACCCCTTCCTTTACAGTGACGCCTGAAATAGGAAGGTATTATTGTTTTGGATGTCACGAAACAGGCGATGCAATAAACTTCATAATGAACATATATTTACTGGCGGCGGATTCCTTGCGCCGATGACGATACAGGCG
>CAMSGF010000121.1 GCA_947058225.1 uncultured Eubacteriaceae bacterium | reverse complement strand
TAAACTTGCTGACAAGGTACTCTATTTGAAAAATGGAAGGGTATTGGGCTTTGATAATATTGAGGTTACGACCAAATTTCAAAAAGAATTTGATATGCAGCTTGAAAGGCTTAAAGCTGCAAAGGAAAAATATGGAAGTGTTATTGCTCCTAAAACTTTGGAAGAAGCGATGGCATAAATGTGATTTTAAAGACTTCACTTTTGATTTTGTTAAGAGTGAAGTTTTTTTGTGGGTTGGGAGAATGGTGGAGGGGCGGCGGCTTTTACAGGTAGTGTTTTGAAAAATTTATTTTTCAAAACACTACCTGCAAAAGTTCAGGCGAATGAAATTCGCCTGTCAGTGAAGTGCGTTGCACTTCACCCGCCGCCCCTCCCGCATACTTAACCTACCTTTTACTGTTTGAGATTGTTTGTAACATTTAACGCTGCCTCTTCCGTACTTAACCTGCGTTTAATCTGCACCTAACTCATATTTAATCTGCTCTTAATTTGTACTTAATTCACATTTATCTTATATACGTTTTATTATATTTATTTCATATTCCCATTTCATATACAAAAGATTTGTCTGACATTTACGATAATTATTCTTTATTTTAATTTTTATACCATATAGTTTGTATTTATATCATACCTGACAAGTCATACAATTTGTTACTTGACATATTTGATATAATAAAAGTAAAAGGAAGTTTTCACTAAAACGCCCATAAATTACAAATAAAAAAAATTTAAAAATATTGCAATATTATATTTTTAAGATTATAATATGTTTCAAGAAAAAAGGAAGTGAGAAGTATGCCAAGAATAAACGAAATCATAAATACATATACTACAAACTTAGGCAAAATGGAACTGCCTGTAATCCCTACGAGAAATTTATCTTTATCAAAGGGAATGAATATAAATATAGATGTTGCAAGGGAAGTGTCTTTGTATGCTTTGGAAGAGTGTATTAAGGACAACAGTTTAGTTATACTGCTTGCACAAAAAGACCCTCAAATTGAAAATGTCACAAGAAGTGATTTGTATGATATAGGAATTTTAGCAAAGGTAACAAACCTTATAAGACTGCCTTATAATGCGATAAAGGTTTCTATTAAGGCGATGAATAGGATAAAAATAGATGATTTTATTCAATTTTCTCCTTACATATTGGCAACAGGAGAAATAATTTCTTATGACAATGATGAAAGTGACAGAGAGAATAATGCTATGGCGAATATTCTAAGAAGAAAGTTTTTGGAATATACGAGAATGTCAGGGAATAATGAGATAGAAGTATCGTATTTGTTATCGGAGATTAACAATGCAGATGAGATAATCGATACGATTTTGCCAAACCTTAAAATAAGCAATTCAATGTTCCAAAAGATTATTTGTGAAACCAATACAAAACGCAGGTATGAGCTTATTTATAATGAACTTGATGAAAAGACAGGTATGATGGAGCTTGAGGCAAGTATTGAAAATCAGGTTAAAAAGAAACTTGAAAAAATGCAAAGGGAAGTTTATTTAAGGGAAAAAATCGGAATTATGCAAGAAGAGCTCGATGAGAACGGAAGTGTGTCTACTGCCAATGATTATCTTAAAAGATTAGAGGCACTGCCGATTGAAGATATACATAAAGACAAAATCAAAAAAGAAATTGAACGCTTTAAATCAACTCCTTACGGTGGGGGTGAGGCAGGCGTTATTCAAACGTATATTGAAACCATATTAGATTTACCATGGGAAAAGGAAAGTCTGCCCGAAATTAATATAGGACAGGCAAAAAAAGATTTAGACAGTGAACACTATGGACTTAAAAAGGTTAAAGAAAGAATTTTGGAATATTTATCTGTTCTTAAACTGACTGATTCTTTAAAAGGACCTATAATATGCCTTGTGGGACCTCCGGGAGTCGGAAAGACTTCTATTGCAAAATCTATTGCAAAGACTTCAAAGAGAAAGTTTGTAAGGCTTTCTGTCGGGGGAACAAAAGATGAGGCAGAGATAAAAGGCCACAGAAGAACTTATATCGGTTCAATGCCCGGAAGGATTATCGAAGGTGTAAAGCAGGTTCATTCAAATACTCCTGTATTTCTCCTTGATGAGATAGATAAAATGAGCAGTGATTACAGGGGTGACCCTGCAAGTGCTATGCTTGAGGTTCTTGACCCTGAACAAAATTCAAATTTTTCAGACCATTACCTTGAAATACCGTTTGATTTATCAAACGTGTTGTTTATAGCAACTGCCAACAGCACAAATACTATTCCAAAGCCTTTGTTGGACAGAATGGAAGTTATAGAAGTAGATGGATATATGCCAAATGAAAAATATGAAATAGCAAAAAGACATCTGCTCCCAAAACAGTTGAAGCAACATGGCTTAAAAAAGGAAAACCTTACGGTTTCAAAAGAGGCCATGCTTGAAATTATAAGTGAATATACTGTAGAAAGTGGCGTTAGACAGCTTGAAAGATACATCTCTAAAATATGCAGGAAAGCTGCAACAGAAGTAGTTAAAAGCAAAAATGCGGTTGTTAGGGTTACAAAGAGAAATATAAAAGATTATCTTGGAATGGAGATTCTTCATTTTAAGCCTACAACCGATGCTTCTCATATTGGAAGGGTTACGGGGCTTGCGTATACGAGTTACGGTGGAGATACGCTTAATATAGAAGTTGTAAATATGAAAGGGAAAGGGAATATTGAACTTACGGGGAATTTAGGCGATGTTATGCAGGAATCTGCGAGGGCAGCTTTTACATACATAAGAACTATTTATGATAGTTTAAAGCTTGATGAAGAGTTTTATAAGGATACTGATATCCATATTCACGTGCCTGAAGGGGCAACTCCAAAGGATGGACCAAGTGCAGGTATTACTCTTGCAACAGCGATTATATCTTCACTTACGAAGCAGGCAGTTAAAGAAAACATAGCTATGACAGGGGAGATAACACTTTCAGGAGATGTTCTTGCGATAGGTGGACTTAGGGAAAAGCTTTTAGCTGCCGGGAGGGCAAAGATAAAAAAAGTGTTGATTCCAAGGGATAATGTAAAAGATTTGGAAGATATCCCAGAAGACATTAAAAGGGGTATAAAAATTGTTCCTGTAAAGCATATGGATGAAGTAGTAAAGGAAGTGTTTGGTGTCTGTAAATGATAATAAAAAGCAGTGATATTGTAACGAGTGCGGGAGATTTTTCGACTCTTCCAAAGGCAAGTGATATGTTGGAATTTGTTTTGATTGGAAAATCAAATGTCGGAAAGTCGAGTTTTATAAATAATCTTTTAAACAGGAAAAAGCTTGCGAGGACAAGCTCTACACCCGGAAAGACAGCAACGGCGAATTATTATATCGTAAATGATGAATTTTATATAGTGGATATGCCAGGCTATGGTTATGCAAAGGTATCAAAATCGGAGAAGTTTAGATTTGATAAAATTATTAAAGATTATTTAAGAAAAAGGGAAGCAGATTTTATAGTATTTTTTCTGCTTGATTTTAGGCATAAGCCAACGGAAAATGATTTAAAGATGTATAATTATATTTTAAATTATGCAAATCCTATAATAGTTTTAACTAAAGTGGATAAAGTTAAAAGAAGTATGAGGGATAAAAATTTAAAGGTTATAAAAGAAAGTTTGTCTTTAACGGAAGAGGATAAGGCTATTCTTTATTCTACTGTTGAAAAGATGGGTAGGGATGAGGTTCTTAGGTTTATAAATGATGTGATTTAGGTTATTATAATGACTTTATATTTTATAATATGAGGTCGTTTTTTTTATTGTATTTTATGTAGTGTATGGTGGTGTATTGTAGTGTGTGGGGCGGGCGGCGGCTTTGGGAGGAGTATCAAGAGCTGGTGGAAGAGTATAAGGCGGAAGGATGGGG
>CAMSGF010000120.1 GCA_947058225.1 uncultured Eubacteriaceae bacterium | reverse complement strand
CGATGTCGAACAATGTCTGAGCCGGGCCGACCAAATTGAGACGGTTTCTGCGTCAATTCCTGCGGCGGTTATTTCCATGGGTATTATCCGTCTTATTTTAAAGAAAGATTCTATTTTGGAAAATAATATGGTTCAAACCGTCGGGTCTGCAGGGGAGTCACTGGCGGCGGGAGCTATTTTTACGATGCCTGCACTTTATATGTGGGCAAAAGAAGGTGTGTGCGATATGCCTTCATTTTGGACTATATCGATTATAGCACTTTGCGGAGGGCTTCTCGGGGTTTTGCTTATGGTGCCGCTTCGTACTGCTTTGATAGTTGAAGAGCATGGAGTTTTGCCTTATCCTGAAGGAGAGGCTTGTGCCGAAGTTTTGCTTGCAGGAGAAGAAGGCGGAGCGAAGTCAAAAGTTGTTTTTGCAGGACTTGGAATTGCAGCATTATATAAATTTATAGCTGATGGAATGAAGTTGTTTCCGAGTGAAGTTGATTTTGGTATAAATATCGGAATAGGAGGAGGCAATACATATACGGCCGGAATCGGTATGGACGTGCTTCCTGCTCTTGCGGGAGTCGGATACATATGCGGGCCTAAAATTTCGAGTTATATGTTCGCAGGCGGTGTGTTGTCGTGGCTTGTGCTTATTCCTGCGATTTTCTTTTTCGGTGGAGAAAGTGCCAGTACGGTCTTAGATGAAGCGGGAAAGGCTATTCCTTTTAATGAGCTTGATGTATGGACAGTATGGACTCAGTATATTAAGTACATAGGAGCGGGAGCCGTTGCGGCAGGCGGTGTTATGAGTCTGATTAAGACGATGCCTACTATGATTAAGACATTTAAACAGGCTCTTGGCGGATTTGGTAAGAATGTTTCGGGTGGTCTTAGGACGCAAACAGATTTACCTATGCCGGTAGTTCTTGGCGGGTCTGTTGCATTGGCGCTGTTTATGTGGATAATTCCGGGAATTGAAGTAAATCTTCTCGGTGCATTTCTTATAATAATATTTGGATTTTTCTTTGCGACGGTATCTTCGCGTATGGTTGGTATAGTCGGAAGCAGTAATAACCCAATATCAGGTATGGCCATTGCAACTCTTATTGCGACGTCTATTCTTCTTAAAGCAACAGGTATGGCAGGTGCGACAGGTATGGTTGCGGCGATTTCAATCGGGTCTGTAATATGTATTGTTGCATCTATGGCAGGGGATACTTCACAGGACTTAAAGACAGGATATATTGTCGGTGCGACTCCTATAAAACAACAGCTTGGTGAACTTATCGGGACGGTTGCGGCTGCATTTACGATAGGAGGTGTTATGTATCTTCTTGATTCTGCGTGGGGCTTTGGCTCTCCTGAAATTGCAGCTCCGCAGGCTACTCTTATGAAAAGCGTTGTCGAAGGGGTTATGAACGGAAATCTTCCTTGGATGCTTATAATAATAGGAGCATTAATTGCAGTCGTTATAGAAATACTTGAAATTCCCGTACTTGCGTTTGCGATAGGTTTGTATTTACCTATTCATTTAAGTGCACCTATAATGGTCGGCGGTGCTATAAAGTGGTTTATTGACAAAAGAAAGTATGATAATGAAAAGCAAAAGAAGAATTCACAGGAAAAAGGAACATTATTCTCTGCCGGGATGATAGCAGGAGAGGGGATAGTCGGAATACTTCTCGCATTATTTGCTGTCTTCGGACTTGATTCAAAGGTCGATATATCAGGTATATACGGTGATAATTTTATGGCAACCGGAAACTGGGTCGGACTTATCTTTTTTGCACTGTTGATTATGATACTTATATCTTATTGTAAAAAGGATAAAACGGTGGAAGTTGAAACAAAGGATATTGATGTATAATAAATAATAAAAATCCTGTGATGAGTAATTTTATAAATTTTAAGTTACTTATCGGGGATTTTTTATTATGAAAAGCATTATTTTATATTATATTTTTATATTTATTAAACTGCATATATGAGGTTAAATAATGAAAAAAAAGGAACAAAATTATTTGGAATATATCCCAAAAGTAAATAAAAAATGGGAGTTAAGTGAAAAGGGAGTTGTGGAAATAAGCGTTGAGAACGCAGGTTTTTTTAATACACTCGCCCAAAAACTTTTTAAAAAGCCCAGATTCAGCTTTATCTCTTTAGATGAGTATGGTTCTTTTGTTTGGCAAAATATTGACGGTAAAAGAAATATACTTGAGATAGGAAAGATATTGGAAGAAAAGCATAAAGAAGCCTCAAATCAGTTATATGAAAGACTTTCAAAGTTTATGGGGATATTGGAATCAAATAATTATATTGTCTTTTTAAATAAAAAATAGAGAGTACATCGGAGAAAGTTATGAAAACAGGAACTGTTATAACAGGAATAATACTTTTTGCCATTGCAACGATGGTTATATATATCTGGGGGCTTATGAAACAATCAAGGCAGTCTTCAGATTTAATGAGTATGCTTTTTGCTAAAGGCAACAAAAAGGTTATAAAGTATTTAAAGGAAAATGAATATATAACTGTAAAAGACATTGAAAATTTAGCCAAAGATATGCAGGTTAAAATGCCTTTTTCAAGGAATAGGGCTGTTGTAAAAGATAAGAAAGATTTTGCAAAGCAGCTTATAAATTATATGGTAAAGACGGAACAGATTGAGCAGGATGGGAATAAGTATAAGTTAAATGTCAAAAATTAGTTTAATATAATTAAAAATAAATTATAAAGAGGTGTTTAAAATGGGTGTGTTAGGTAGATTAAAACCCGAAAAAGTATTTAGTTTTTTTGAGGATATTGCAGGTATTCCTCATGGGTCGGGGAATGTAAAGCAAATAAGTAATTACATTGTAGATTTTGCTAAAAAGAGAAATTTTAAGTATAGACAGGATGAAAAGTTTAATGTGGTTATATTCAAAGACGGAACAAAGGGATATGAAGATTCATCTCCTGTTATTATGCAAGGTCATATGGATATGGTTGCGGTTAAAACTTCAGGTTGTAATAAAGATATGACAAAAGAGGGGTTAGATTTAGAAATAGGCGGAGATTGGATATCGGCAAAGGATACTTCGCTTGGGGGAGATGATGGAATTGCCGTTGCTTATTCTCTTGCTGTTTTAGACAGCGATGATTTATCTCATCCTCCTATTGAAGCTATATTTACGGTTGATGAAGAAACGGGGCTTTTAGGAGCCGGTTTTTTAGATGTTTCTGATTTAAAGGGTAAGATGTTTATCAATATGGATTCGGAAGATGAGGGGATATTTACGATAAGCTGTGCGGGGGGAGTCAGTGTGAACTGTGTTCTTCCTTATGAAAAAGAGGAGCTTGAGGGGGCTGTTCTTAAAATTAAACTCGATGGTTTCTTGGGTGGACATTCTGGAATTGAAATTGATAAAGGCAGGGCGAATACGAACTGTGAGCTTGGAAGAATATTGTTAAGTGTGTTTAAAAATACTGATATGAGAATTATAAGCATTGGCGGTGGGGAAAAGGACAATGCAATCGCAAAGAGAAGTGAAGCGGTCATAGCAGTTAATGCAGATGATATTGCAAGAATAAAAGATATAATTAAAGATACATTTGAGGAAATTAAAGCTGAATACAGCGTTACGGAGCCGAGTATGAAAATAGATGTAGAGGAAATTAATCGTGGAATGACAAAGTCCATGACAAAGGAGGATACTTTATCAGTCATTACACTGCTTGTAAATATGCCAAACGGTATACAAAAGATGAATCCTGAAATTGAAAATATGGTGCAGACTTCTCTTAATCTTGGAATTTTAAAGACTGCTGATTGTGAAGTTATACTTTCCTATGCGGTTAGAAGTTCAAACGATACGGAAAGAGATTTTCTTGTTGAAAAGCTGCGTTTACTTACTGAGTGTTTT
>CAMSGF010000119.1 GCA_947058225.1 uncultured Eubacteriaceae bacterium | reverse complement strand
ATGTTATTATTTGCTATTGTAATGACATTTTTTATGAAGACATATTGCATTCCCATAATAAAACTCATTAAAATAGTTGCTAAATATCCTTTGTTTCTATCATCTAAATTTATCATAATATTTATATTATGATAAATCTATAATTTTAATTCAAAAAAAATATAATTTATTTACGCTTTTTCCACAACCTTAAACGAATCATTATTTAAAAAATCTATTATAAATTTTTTTATATTTTCACTGGATTCATACATCTTAAAACATTCAAATTCCAAAGATATATCATACGCTTCTTCCATAGCTTCTTTAACATCAACCATAGTCTTTAAAGGAATCTCATTTGCACCGTTAAAATCTAATACATTTGGGTTAATTCTGTGGTTTTCTATCGCATAATTGACCCTGTTAAAACACTTACACTTTCCATCTCCGTACTCCCCGCAATACTCTTTTAAAAACTCAGCCACTTTTTTACGAATTCTTGAAAGCCTCTTTCTGTACGACGGAGCAGTTAACCCTAAAATTTCTCCTGCAATCTGACTGTCCAGTTTAAACATAGTTCCAAGAATAAAAATGCACCTTTCATTTGCATTTAAACACTGTAACATAACATTAGTGCAGGACATTTTTAATTCATCGGATAAAATATTTTTATCGACACCACCAGTTAAATCAGGAACATCCTCCACATTTGCATGAACTATATCCTTCGCATAAAATTCAAAACTTAAGGGCATTTTTGCGAACATATGCTTTTTATAATCTATCAGATAATTTGCCGCAATTTTAAAAACCCAAGTTGAAAATGCACTTTTCTTTTTAAAAGAAGATAAATTGGTCATTACCTTTAAAATAATATCCTGTGTGGCATCTTGTGCATCATTAAAACTCCCAAGCATTCTAAGCGATAAATTAAAAATCAAATCTCTGACGCTTAAAATAACTTTTTCAAGTGAATCTTTATCTCCTTCCACTGCTTTATCGATTAATTCAAACATTTCTTTTTTCTCCATTTTTATACCTCCTGTTAAATTAGACTTAAAAATAAAAAAGTTGTGACATATTTATAACATATCAACAACTTTTTTTACTATATTTAACCCATCCTCCAATTCATTTAAACTTTCAGGAGCACAAATCGCAAGACGGATAGCATTTATATCCTCTTCTTTTACGCAAAAACGCTTTCCCGCATAAACGCTCACACCCTTCATCAGTAAATCATATTCAACTTCACTTCCACTCACTCCCTTTGGAAGAACAAGCCATCTTCCAAGACTTCTCCCATTTCCCCTTATATCGAAACCTTTAAAAACCTCATCTACAAGTGCATTTCTCTTTTCAAGCCCTTTTATCCTCTTATCTAATAAAACATTAAAATCTCCCGACATAATAAGCCTTGTTGCCATTTCAAGCAAAAGCCCCGATTGAGATATATTCATACCTGACAGTGCACTTTTTAAGATATTATAATATTTCTTTGGTACATTCATATAAGCGGTTCTAAGGGCAGGAACTCCCGCATAGGAAAGACTTAAAATGTAAATTGTATCGTCTGAAAAACTCGCTATAGGAGGAAGTTTTTTATCCATAAGAAGAGAATTTATCCCATCTTCAATAATTAATATCCCAAGCTCCTTACAAACCCCGGCTATCTCTTTTCTTTCATCAAGACTCATCGTATAATTTGTAGGGTCTTGCATATCAGGCATTAAATACACCGTCGATATCCCATCCCTTTCATACGCATTTCTTATATCTAAAGGAGTTATTTTTCCATTTTCATCGCCTATTCCAACAAGCTCTATATCAAACAATTTTGCAAGAGAAGAAAGTTCAAAATATACAAATAAATTTGTGGCAAGTTTCTTATTTCTTTTAAGTAACGTCACAAAAATTGCACAAAGTGCATTTTGTGCTCCGCTTGAAATAAGCACATATCTCTCATCAGTCCTCAAACCGATAGAATTTAATAATCTGACGGCTGCTTTTTTTTGCCATACATTATCCAAACAATATTGAAATAATTTTCTAAAATCAGGCTCCCTTATCATATCAACAAGCAAATCTATCGCCTGATTTTGGTTTATTGTTTCAGGCATCATCGAACTTAAATCTATAACACGCTTCTTCTCATCTATATTATTTAAAGTATCATAGGATACAAACGTCCCCCTTCCAACGACCGAAGATATAATCCCCTCCCCTTCACAAAGTTTAAACGCCCTCGTAACCGTACTTATATTAATCCCCAAAAAAGAAGCCAACTCCCTTTGGGGAGGAAGCTTTGTTCCCGGAAGAAGTTTTCCAATACAAATATCTTGCTTTAGCTTACCAGCTAAAGCAAGATATATCGGCTTTATATTTTTATCAAGTTTTGGTTTCCAAGTCATATCCGCCCTATCAATCATCAATATCCCCTTTTTGTAAATAAATAATTCAATTTACAATCACTCTTATTTTGTTCTTACTCTTTTTACAGTAGACCACGCACTGTAATATTTCTTTCCCTTATACGTCGCATATCCTCTTACTCTGTAATAATAAGTCTTTCTCTTTTTAAGTTTTTTATTTACAAATTTAAGAGATTTAGTAGTTTTTACAGTTTTAAAGCCTGACTTTTTCTTTGTAGAACGTTGAATTTGATAATATGTCGCTCCTTTAAGTCTTGTAATTTTAACAGTAGCTTTCTTTGTACCTGCTGTCACTTTAAACGTAGGTTTTGCAAGCCTTACACTTACAGAACACGTCCTCTTATAAGTCCTAACTCCGTCTGTTGCCTGAATGGTAAGGGTTGTGTTTCCTACTTTTAATGCCTTTACTGCTAAAGTAACTGATTTGTATGTATTTTGCATAGTCATTGCTTTAACTGACCCAGAGGCATCTTTATCATTATTTTCTTCAAGTTCATTTAAAATATCTTCTTCAATATCCATATCAATAGATACATCAGGTAAAACAAAATCTTCATCTTTACCAATTACATTTACAACACATTCTTCTGTTATATCATTAACACCGTCATTTCCGCTTATTTCAATGACAGTTTCCCCTGCTTTTACACCCATAACTTTTCCATTTTCATTGACAGTTGCAACATTTTCATCTAAAGATTTATATTTTATATTTTCTAATTTTTCACTTGTTACTAAATCTAAATCTTTTCCTTCGTAAACTGAAACCTCTTTTTGTTTAACATAAGATGAGCCTTGTAATATATCAGAAGATTCTCCGCCAGAAATAACTTTTATTTTACATTCATCACTATATTCTTTGCCATCATATTTAACAGTGCAGGTTACACTCGCATCCCCTTCTCTTACTGCACTGATAATGCCATCTTCATCTACTGCTATAATATCTTCATCCATACTCTTAAATGTAATATCATTGGTATCTTTATCAGTATAATAACTTAAATTAAATTTATCATCTTTATTTAGTGTGATTTCATTTTGATTCAAGAAAAACCTGATAGGTGTTTCATCTTTTTCATCTATATTGACAATATCATTATTATCTTTAACTTCATTATTATTTTCAGATGAATCTATATTTTCACTTTTTACAATACTTGAACCATTGGTACCAGTAACAGTACCTAAACTGCTGCCATTAGTTGTTACGGCAATAGTTGCAACACTTCTATCAGAAGATGACGCCGTAACTTTATATGTAGCATTACTTGGATAAACTTTATAAATTAAACTTGAACTTCCACCGGGTTTTAATGATAGTGCTGTTCTGTTTATGCTTACACCTTGTATAGGAGAAATTCTTGCAGGATTAACCGTAACGTTATATGTCTGCTTAAATTCTTTTTCCCCATCAGTCGCCACAGCATTTATAACGGCAGTTCCTTCTGTTTGTATGTAAAAACCGTCCTGGTGTCAGAAGGCTTCTTCCCATTTGGTT
>CAMSGF010000118.1 GCA_947058225.1 uncultured Eubacteriaceae bacterium | reverse complement strand
AATACTGACGTACGATCAAAAAATATATTACCATCTGTTGGATTAATATCTTGTGCATTATTAAATATTATAATTTTAATATATGTGTCATATTATATCACAAAACAGACAAATTTTAGTTATTTTTACAAATTAAATATATCAAAATTTAATACTTTTTACATTATTTTATATCACCAAAAACTTCTTTGTAATGTTTAATCGAATCGGCAATAATCTGCTTTGCTTCATTAACCCCAAGAACTTTATCAACCGCAGTTTCTTTGTTTTCGAGTGTCTTATATACACTGAAAAAATGTTTCATTTCTTCAAAGATATGTACGGGCAAATCATTTATATCAAAACAAGTGTTATATGACGGGTCATTAAAAGGAATTGCTATAATTTTTTCATCTAAGCTTCCATCATCTATCATAGTCATGACGCCTATTGGGTAAACCTGAATAAGACTTAATGGATGTATTTTTTCCGAGCATATGACAAGAACATCAAGCGGGTCATCATCATCTGCATAAGTTTTTGGGATAAATCCGTAATTTGCAGGGTAATGAGTTGAAGTATAAAGGATTCTGTCCACCTTTATAAGCCCCGTTTCCTTATCTAACTCATATTTGATATTACTTCCCTTTTCAATTTCAATAACGGCCATAAAATCATCGGGAGTAATCCTCTTTTCGTCCATAGTATGCCATATAGTATTATTATTCACAATGTATACCTCCTGTTATATTTGTAAAATTATTATACTTTATTGCAGGTTAAAAAGAAATAAGAAAATAAAGATTTGTGATAGTTTTTAATGTTATTTATATTCCTTAAATTATTTTAATTTTGAAACTATTACTTTAAAATTACATGTTATATCTATATTTGAAATATTTAATAACTCATTTATTGTATTTTCATTCAATTTATTTGTCAAAGGTGTCATATTTATAAGATATTTTATATTATTTTGTAATATGTTGAATTTATAACTAATATCTTTAGTATCTATAATATCCATATTTTCATCAACTAAATTAAATACTTCTCTGTTGGAATATTCTTTTAATCCGCTTAATTGTCTTATTTCTTTTAGATATTCACTACCCGGAATTACTTTTATTAAAATACCATCTTTTTTTAATATCCTTTTAACCTGATTATAATTAATCGGAGAGAGTATATTTATCATAATGTCTACACTTTTTTCTTTAAACGGCAATTTACTTATATCCCCTACTATCCATACAATATCTTCAAAATCACTTGCTGCTTTATTTATTGCATCTTTTGAAATATCAACGCCGTATGTATTCAAATTTAAGGCATTTTTTATTTTATTTGTAATCATACCTGCACCACAACCCAAATCAAGCAAAATGGTATGTTCATTGATTATATAATTATCTCTGATTTTTCCCTCTATGCACTCTATCAAATTATCAAAAAAGCCTATGTTAGACAGCTCATTTCTGTCTTCAAACATCTTTTTATCATAAAAATGGTCTGTCCTTTTATTTAATAAATTCACATATCCTTTTTTTTGCAATATCATAGCTGTGATTATTATCGCATTTAAGAGTGTTTTCAATCATTTTAATATTGCTGTTGCATATTGGACATTTTAATATATTCGTATTTATTTTTTGTTTAAATTTATCAATCTTCTTTTTCATAGGTTTATATTATACTAAAAAAGAGGTATTTGCAAGGAGTGTGTGGTTTATGAGGTGGGGCGGCGGGTGAAGTGCGAAGCACTTCACTGACAGGCGAATTTCATTCGCCTGAACTTTTAAAAAGGAGAGATTTTAAAAATGAATTTTTAAAATATCTCCTTTTTAAAAGCCGCCGCCCCTCCCACATCCTAACCAAACAACGACTTCTCAATAATTAACAAAATACAATATAAATAATGCCCCACCCCTTATAAAACAATCAAAACACTGAATTTACAATCAAAAACACTACCTTTTTCAAAATAAAAACCAAATCATTATACACTTAATATCATACAAAAAAACAAAAACATCTCATCTACTTAATATAATCACTCAATTAAATCGGGTCTGTTTTTCTTAGTAATCTCAATTGCCTTTTCCAGTTTGTATTCCTCTATTTTTTTATGATGTCCGCTCAATAAAACCTCAGGAACTTTTAACCCCATAAACTCTTCAGGCCTCGTATACTGCGGATATTCAAGCAAGTTATTTTCAAAGCTTTCATCTGATAAACTCTCGTTGTTCCCAAGCACATCACCAATATACCTGCTCACAGTATCAATAAATACCATAGCTGCAATATGCCCTCCGGTTAAAACATAATCACCAATTGAAATCTCCTCATCCACCACCAAATCAATCGCCCTTTGGTCTATACCCTCGTAGTGTCCGCAAAGTAAAATAACTTCGTCCAATTTCGCATATTCCTTTGCCATTTCACTGTCAAACCTTTTACCTGTGGGAGAAAAATATATAACAGGTGCATTACTCTTACTTTTTATATCACTCACACAATCATACACTACATCCGCTTTCATAAGCATTCCCGCACCTCCCCCGTAAATCTCATCATCAACCCTTCTATGCTTATCCTTGGAATAATCTCTTATATTGACAGCATTTATATCAATTATCTCACTTTCCACCGCTCTGCCTATTATCCCGACACTTTTATAAAACTCTATTATTTCAGGATATAATGTTAAAACATTGTATTTCATAAACTACCTCAAACTAAACTAAATTATTAGAATTTATCATAATAAATTTATCTTCATTTATCTCTAAAATATTTTCCTTTATAGCTGCAATCATAGCTTCCCTACTGCCTAAATCTATAACATAAATATCCACAGCCGCATTTGTTAAAACATCTTTCATAACACCGATTTTTTCACTGTTTTCATCTAACACATCAAGACCCTTCAAGTCTTCAATAAAATACTCCCCATCCTTAAGCTCAACACTGTCTTTTCTATCGACCTCGATAAAACTGTTTTTAAGGAATTCAGCTTCATTCCTATCACGAATACCTTTAAGGCTTAATATAATGTGCTTTTTATTGCCTTTCACTGAAATAACATCGTAAATCTCATCTTTTATAAAGCATTTCTTTAGCTTTTTAAATCTTTTCGCATCATCAGTCAGAGGGAAAACCTTAACTTCACCTTTTATCCCATGTGCAGAAAATATTTTTCCTATTACAATTCTATCCTTTTTCATAAACACCTCTGTCTTTGAATTTTATCACAATAAAAAAGTATTTACAAATATATTAAAATACATCACTTTATATATTTCTAATATTCAAAATATAATAACACAACTTAATTAAAACATAACTACATATAAATAGCATTATCAAGCAAAATAAATATTTTTATATTTCACAAGCAATATACCTCGATATTATTTATTATAAGAAAAAATTATTTTGGCAAAATTCTCTTATTTATATTTTTTGTTCATTATAAATATACTTTTCAAATCAAATCTTTCACAATAGCTCAATAATTGAAACATAAATATATTATAAAAATAAAATATTTTTAAAATCTCTTATTTTTTTAAGTTACTTTTTCATTTGCTATAAACAGTGTATAATTCTTCATATTTATTTAAAAATATCAATATACTATTTCAAAATAAATTTTATACAAAGGTTTGTTACTTTTTGTTTTCTGCAAGCGTGTAACACTTCGTAAATGCTTTGCATTTACTCAGTCGCGGCTGGCGCCGCATAACATATAATAAAAAAGGAAATTTATTTGAGTAAACTCATTTTCATTTTAATTAAATTGTTATTTATCTTTTTATTTTTTATAAACAAGGATATATATTTTTTAAGTTAAAATATTTCCTTTTTTAAGTTACTTTTTCATTTACTACAAGCAGTGTAACACTTCGTAAATGCTTTGCATTTACGAAGTGTTA
>CAMSGF010000117.1 GCA_947058225.1 uncultured Eubacteriaceae bacterium | reverse complement strand
TTATAAAAAGTATATAGATAACTATGCTGATTTAGTTAATAATGGTTTAAAAAAATTAAAAGATAGTTATGATTGTGATGAAATAAAAATACAATTAATTTCGGACAATTCTTATGATATAAACGATATAGTTGGGGCAAAGGAGGATATCACAGGAATTGAGGTTTTTCAACCTATAACAAAAAAAATTATTAAAGTAGAAAAAAATATAATTACGATTGATTATGAGATAGGAAGTGATAAAAAATGATAAATTTAATAACGGGATATGCAGGTGAACCACACGTAACATCAGACCAAGCGAGATGGAGCAATTTGAGCATTTTTGGGAGAGATAACATATATGTTGCCGATGTCTTAAATAGTTTTGATTATGAATTAGATGGCTTGAAAATTAAAATAAAGTCAGGAATATTAATTAATAGAGGTGCTTTTATATGTATTGATTATGAAGATGAAGAGGAAGTACAGCTTGCCCCTTGTAAAGCTGATGAAACAAGATTAGATTGGATATGTATAACTTATGAAAAACATTTAGAGAACGGTATTGAAACGGCAACGATTAATGTAAAAAGTGCAGATGAGATTATAAGAGGTGATATATCACAAGGTGATTTAATTGATGATTATCCATTGTATGAAGTTACGGTAACAGGGCAGGAAGTTTCAGATATAAAAAAACATTTATTTGATGGAGGTATGCTTGGTGGTTTTTCTGATAGTGTATACGACAAAATAGTAACAAATACACTTGATATTAATTCAAATAAAAGTAAAATTTCAAATATAAACAATAGTATTGAAGAATTTAATACATTTAAAAATAAAACTATTGATGATTTAGAAAGTTTAAATAATAAAACACAATTAGCTACGACTGGGAAAGCTGGGTTAATAAGTGCATCTGATTTTATAAAATTAGGAAGTATTCAGAAAAATGCTAATTATGTGGCAATAGAGGATAAATTAGATAGTACAGATGCTTATAAGGCACTATCTGCTAATCAAGGGCGAATTTTAAATGAAAAAATACAAGGTGGCGATGATACAGGCTGGATAAATTGCGAATTAAAATCACCGTTTGAAGATTATGGAGATGGTTCACAGCCTTTGCAAGTTAGAAAAGTAGGAAAAGTTGTAGAAATTAGAGGAGCAGTAAAAACAACAAAAAATTTAACAAGCTCTGCTTCTATGGGACAAGTAATAACCGTTTTAGATGAACAATTTAGACCTGATACAAGAGTTGTAATAACTGCCTTTGCGAGTGGTGTTAATATTGCAATGTTTAATATCTCATCAACAGGAGAGGTTACTTTAGAAAGGTACTTATCAACAAAAGACGGAACATATACAACAGTTACTAATACTATGTGGATACAGTTACAAGCTACATATACAGTAGGTGATTTTCTTGATTTAGAAACAAAAACTTTTAAATGCGAGGATTGTGGGGCAGAATTTGGCAATCAACTGCAACTAAAAAATCATTCACAAACAGTACACGCTAAATCAACAGAATAAAACGCTTTAAAATGGCTTATATAAAGCCATTTTTTTAATAAAAAACAAGGTGGTGATTAAATTGACACAGTGGAGTATATTTCTGATAATTGGGGAGTTGGTGGGGTTTTTGATTTTAGTGGCAAAGCCTCTTATTAATCTAACAACAACACTAACTAAATTAAATGTTACGGTAGAAAATTTAAGCCGTATGCTTGAGGAACAAAAGGACAGTTCAAAAAGAACTCACGAAAGATTATGGAAGCATAACGAAGAACAAGACAAAATCATCGACAGACACGAAATAAGAATAACAAAGTTAGAAGAAAAATAAAAAGAGAGGTAAGATATGAAAATACAAAAAGGAACTATAATAAGAACGGTAATTTTAATAGTAGCATTAGTAAATCAATTTTTAACAATTACAGGCAGGGCAGTACTTCCTTTTAGTGATGAACAAATAACAAACTTTTTATCTATGGCAATAACAGGCACAGCGTCTTTAATTGCTTGGTGGAAAAATAACTCATTTACACAAAGTGCCATAAGTGCAGATGTAGAACTTAAAAGAATGAAAGAAGAAGAAAAAGAAGATATTAAAAGTAATGATGAAGAAGTTGATGTAAGTCTTGAAACAGGACAAAATCCCAATGAAACAGCAGGTGTGAAATAATGGCTTATTATGCAAGTAAACTTATTAAAATAGCTTTAGCAGAAGAAGGATACATAGAAAAGAAAAGTAATAAACAGTTAGACAGTAAAAAGGCTAATGCCGGAAATAATAACTACACTAAATATAACAGAGATATGAAAAAGGTAAGAGGAGCAGGAACATTAACTGATTATTGGTGTGCTAACTTTGTGAGCTGGTGCTTTTATAAAGCATTTGGTAAAAAGCAAGGTAATAAGTTAATGAAAGGTTATACAAATTATGTGCCTTATATATATAATCACTTTAAGAAACACTATAAAAAGGCTAAAAAAGGTGATATTGTTATATATAAAAATCAATGTCATACAGGGATAGTATATAAAGTAAAAGGTAACCTTATATATACAATAGAGGGCAACACATCAGCTACAGGTTTTAATGCAAACGGCGGAGCAGTGGCAAAGAAAGTATACAATATGAGCAGTAGTTGGGTAGAATGCTTTGTAAGACCTGATTATACAATACCTTTATCAGAATACCCAACACTTAAAAAAGGCAGTAAAAATGCTTATGTGAAAAAGCTAAAGAGTAAATTGAAAAGCAAAGGCTATAAGGGTATGGATAACAATGACAAGTTTGGAGATGGAACATTAAAGGCAGTTAAGAGTTTCCAAAAGAAAAAGAAGTTAAAGGTTGATGGAATAGTTGGGAGTAAGACTTGGAAAGCGTTGTATAAATAAGAGGGTAGAAATACCCTCTTTTTTTATTGGTAATTTCTCCGTTTAAAACGGATAAAATAATTATAAAATTTGTTAGATATTTGCTAGATAATAGAGAGGATAATATAGAAAAATATAGATACGCTATGTTCGAAAAGCCTTTAATAATGCGATATTTTGTTAAATGTTACCCCTTGAGTTCTCTCAAAAAATTTATTTTTAAAATTACCTCTTTTTAAAAGTTCAGGCGATTTTATAAATCGCCTGTCAGTGAAGTGCCAAGGCACTTCACCTGCCGCCCCTCCCGTATACTTCCCACCCATATCCTTACATAGTATTGCTATTATATATTATAATAATCAAAGTTAAGTTAATTGGAAAGGAAATATTATTGCAATATTATCCTCTTTTTATTGCTTTTACAGTTTAATTTACCTTATATTCGCACCGAAAACTCCACCTATAAAGCTTACAACGAGAAGAAGCGGAACCTTCTTAAAAAATCCAAGAATATTTATTTGTTCTTCGCTTATCAAAACGTTAAACATAAGCAGTAATAATATAACCAATATCCCGCTTATAATACCTGATAAAAAACCTTTTCCCTTTGCCTTTTTGCCGACGTATATACTCGCTATAAGCAAAGATATATTTAAAATTATGTATAACCCTGTACTTTCTATGTTAACCGGAAAATCTAAAAAATAAGAAATCAGAGAAAAAACCAAAACTGCAAGCAGGGAAAAGACCCCTCCGTATAAAACGCCCTTCATTATATGTTTAAAACTGGTATTTTTTAAATCATTTACTATATTCATTTTATCCCCCTCTAATTGATTATATTAAATTGTATTAAATTAAGTAAAATTTTATTCTTTGTTTTTGCTTTAGTTTTTTTTAATAATTTGTTATAATTTGTTGTAATCTTAAAAAATGGATTTATTTAATATGGAATATAAAATTTTTAAACAAAAATTTAACGATAATATAGATTATGACTTTGTTGGGGAAATATCAAAGCAGTTTTCCATCTCTTACTTAAGTGCATTG
>CAMSGF010000116.1 GCA_947058225.1 uncultured Eubacteriaceae bacterium | reverse complement strand
CATAGCTGCGCTGTATAGGTAAGCCATGTAAATAAAAACAGTGTCATCAAAAACAATTCCCACTATAAAAGCAAAAAAAGACAGTAAATATCTATTTTTATGCACAAACAATACTTCTATGGGAACGAGGTTTCCTGATAGTTCCATTGAGTATTATGAAACTCCTCTCATATGCGATATGACATCAAATTTACTTTCGGAAAACTACACTATGGACAAATTCTCCCTTGTATTTGCAAGCTGTGCAAAAAATATGGGTACAAGCGGAATAAGCGTTGTAATCGCAAAAAAAGATATGTTAAATAAAACAAAGGATAATATACCAAAAATTTTATCATACAATGCTTATTATAACTCACACAATTCTTTTACAACTCCAAATACTTTTTCAATATATATGATAAATAAAATGTTAAAATATGTAGATGATATTGGCGGAATAGGAGAAATGGAGAAGATAAACAAAGAAAAATCAGACATTATTTATGATTTTTTAGATGAAAGTAAACTTTTTTATAATGATATTGAAAAAGATTATAGGTCTATTACAACAATAGCATTTTCAATAAAGAAAAATAAAGAAAAGTTTCTAGAAGAAGCAAGAAAAAATAATATATACAATTTGAGTGATTATAATTCAGATTATATAAGGATAGGGTTATATAATGGGGTTGAAAAAAGCAATGTAAAAAAATTAATTGAGTTTATGCACAAATATGAAAAAAATAATTAAAAAGGAGCAAAGGATATGTATTATGTAAAAACTTTAAACAAAATTGCAAAAGAGGGATTAGATTTATTTGACAAGGAGCAAATAAATGTTTCAGAAAAGGAAGAGAACTATGACGGTGTTATTTTAAGAAGCTACAATTTAAAAGAAGAAGTTCTTCCATTAACCTGTAAAGCTGTGGCAAGAGCCGGAGCAGGTGTTAATAACATTAATATCGAAGAATGTTCAAAAAGAGGGATTGTTGTTATGAACACTCCCGGTGCTAATGCTAATTCAGTAAAAGAATTAGTGCTTGGTGCTATGTTTATGGCCGCAAGAAATATCAATAAAGGAATAGATTGGATTCAAACACTTAGTAAAGATGAAGATGTTGCAAGTATTGTAGAAAAAGAAAAATCTAACTTTAAAGGTAATGAACTGCTTGGCAAAAGAGTAGGTGTAATAGGGCTTGGAGCAATTGGGGTTTTAGTAGCAAATGCACTAAATGATTTAGGTATGGAAGTTTATGGTTACGACCCATACTTATCAGTAGAAGCAGCTTGGAAAATCAATAAAAATATCAACAGAAGTATTGACCTTGAAAAAATATTTAAAAGATGCGATTACATAACAATTCACGTGCCTTTAAATGACAGCACAAGAGATACTGTAAATGAAGAACTTTTATCAAAGGCAAAGAAAGGTATCACAATAATAAACTTGGCAAGGGGTGGCCTTGTAAATGATGATGCTATTATTAAAGCTGTTGAAAGCAAAAAAGTAAAGTATTATATAACAGACTTCCCAAATGAAAAGCTGCTTGGATATGAAAATATTATATGCATACCTCATCTTGGAGCATCTACTCCTGAATCAGAAACAAACTGTGCAAAAATGGCAGTAACACAGTTAGAAGATTTGTTGATAAACGGAAATATTTCAAACAGTGTAAACTATCCAAATTGTGAAATGGGACCGTTAAATGGAAATATAAGAATCTGTATAACCCACGAAAATGTACCCAATATGGTAAGTCAAATTTCAACTATTCTTGCAAAAGCAGAAGTAAACATCGGAAATATGATAAATAAAAGTAAAGGCGAATATGCATACACGATGATTGACGTGGACAGTATGCCTAACGATGAAGCTGTTGAATTATTAAATACAATCGAAAAAGTTTCAGGTGTTAGACTTATTTATAATAAATAATGAAAAAGACGATTGTCATTGGTGCAGGAGCGAGCGGACTTTTAGCGTGCATCTCTTCCTTAAAACAGGGGAGAGATGTTCTTTTAATTGAAAAGAATGAAAAAGCGGGGAAAAAGATATATATTACGGGGAAGGGTAGATGCAATGTAACAAACAATAAGGATATAAGTGAATTTTTTGATTATATACCAAGAAACAAAGAATTTCTATACTCCTCACTTTATTCCTTTGATAATAAAATGCTTATAAATTTACTCTCACAAAACGGGCTCAAATTAAAGGTTGAAAGAGGGAATAGAGTTTTCCCTGAAAGTGATAAAGCAAGTGATGTTACAAAAACTTTGCTTAAAATTTGCAAAAAATATGATAATTTTTCCGTAATATACAATTCACCAATAAGTGATTTAATAATAGAAAATAAAGAAGCAACGGGAGTTATTTTAAAAAATGGCAGAAAGTATTATGCTGATAAAGTCATTTTATCAATGGGAGGGAAAAGTTATAAGGCAACTGGAAGTAATGGATACGGATATAAACTGTTGAAAAAATATTCTCATAGTATTACAAAACTATCTCCGGGATTAGTTTCGTTAATTACAAAAAAAGACTTCAGCAATCTTAGCGGGCTGACATTAAAAAACGTAAATGTAACGCTATATGAAAATGGGAAAAAAATATGTGAAAAATTCGGAGATTTGCTCTTTACACACACAGGAGTATCAGGTCCTGTAATATTATTTTTAAGTCTATATATTAAAGAAAACAAAAGCTACTCAATATCTATAGATTTTAAACCTGCATTAGATAAAAACACGTTAGAACAAAGACTTCTAAATGACTTTGCAAAAAATTCAAATAAAAATGTTATTTCAGCATTTGACTTACTTCTTCCTAAAAATTTAGCGAGAAGATTAATAAACGAAAGTAATATTGATATAAGTAAAAAAATCAATCAAATTACAAAAGAAGAAAGAACAATTTTATTAAATATATTAAAAAACTTTAAATTAAAAATAGACTCAAAAGGCGGATTTAATGAGGCAATTATAACAATGGGCGGCGTTGATGTAAAGGAAATAAACCCTAAAAATATGGAATCTAAAATAATAAAGAGGCTTCATATAACAGGAGAAATGTTAGACGTTTATGCTACAACAGGAGGATACAACCTGCAAATTGCATTTTCCACAGGATATGCAGCAGGAAAAGAATAATAATAAAAAAGGAAGGACATCCTTCCTTTTTTATTTTAATTACATATGCCTAAACACACCGATAACTTTACCCAAAATAGTCACTTTATCGGAATATATAGGTTCAAAGTCAGGGTTTTCAGGTTGCAGACGAACTCTGTCTTTTTCTTTATAAAAAGTTTTAACTGTAGCTTCACCGTCTATCATTGCAACAACAATATCCCTGTTATAAGCCGTACTTTGTTTTTTTACTATCAAAATATCTCCATCTAAAATACCAACCCCAACCATACTTTCTCCACTTACGTTAAGCATAAAACAGTCATTATTTCCTGTAAAACTCTTTGGGAGAGGGAATGTATCCTCAATATTTTCAACCGCTGTAATAGGAATACCGGCAGTAACTTTTCCAACAATAGGCACATACACAACATCTTCCTTATCTTCATCAATTATTTCTATCGCACGTTGTTTTAGCGAATCTCTTCTTATATAGCCTTTTTTTGCTAAATTATTAAGCTGATTGTGAACAGACGAGGTTGATGCAAGCCCCACATGAGCTCCGATTTCCCTAACTGATGGAGGATAACCGAGAGAACGGATTTGCTCCTTTAAAAATTCTATTATTTTTATTTGAATATCAGATAAATCTTCGTACATAAAAAGCCTCCTTTTTATTCTATTATACATAATTCTCACAAAAAGTCAAATGAATGTTCTAAAAAAATAAAAAAAATGTTCTAAAAGTATTGACAAAAATAAAAAACTTTTATATTATAATGATAGAACTTTAGTTCGATATTTTTAGAA
>CAMSGF010000115.1 GCA_947058225.1 uncultured Eubacteriaceae bacterium | reverse complement strand
CCTGGGAAATATATAAAAACAGCTTAATGATCACTGCACCGCCCCTCCCACATTCACATTTACTCCAATCCCCAATTAATATTAAAATAAAATGAAAATCAGTAACCTTTTAACTTTACTTATTAGCCGCAGTATAAATATCGTATATCTTTTCTTCGTCTAGAGGAAGAAATTTTCCAACAAGCGTATTTGGCTTATAAAAACATCTCTTTGTAATGTCTTTTAAACTTTCTTCATCCTGAACGCCGATTCCAAGCTCGCTGAAACAAGTCGGCATCTCAATTGATTTAAAAAATGCAACAGTGCTTTCAATCCCCTTTTTTATTGTATCTTCATCGATTCCTTCAATTCCAAACACATTGTTCGCATATTGCACAAATCTTTCAGGGCCTTTTTTGTATACATAATTTGCCCACGAATCCCACACCGTAGATATGCTCGCTCCATGAGATACATCAAATTTTGCACTGAGTGAATGACCGAGTCTGTGCGGTGCAAAATCTGTTTCTGCCCCAAGCCCCGTAAGACCATTATGCGATAAACTCCCACACCACATAAGTTCGCTCATAGCCTCATAATTAGTCTGGTCCTCATATGCGATTTTTCCGCTTTCAAGGACGTTTCTCATAAGTGCTTCCGCAATACCATCTGTCATCTTGTTTCCCTTTGTGTGAGTGAAATACCTGTCAAGTGTGTGCATATATATATCGACAATTCCGTTTGTAAGCTGATACTTTGGAAGAGTATATGTAAGTTCAGGGTTCATTATTGCAAATAAAGGTCTGTTTAAATCAGTCGACAGCCCCTGCTTCATTCCTATTTCTTCATTTGTCAGAACTGCTGAATTGCTCATTTCACTTCCCGCTGCTGAAATAGTAAGGATAACCCCGAATTTATTTGTTTTTACAAGTGGCTTTTCCTTAACCCAAATATCCCAAATATCAAAATCAGGATTTGCACTTCCGTGTGCTATGGCTTTTGACGTGTCGATAACACTTCCCCCACCTACTGCCAATATAAAATCTGCTTTAAATTCAATCGCTTTTTTAACCCCTTCCCTTGCGTGAGAAAGTCTTGGATTCGGCTTTACTCCTCCAAACTCTTCAAAAACGATATTTTCTTTTTTTAAAGCCTCTTCAACCCTTTCAAGCAACCCGCTTTTTTTAACACTTCCGCCACCATACACTATAAATACCCTGCTTGCCCCATATCCTTTTATAACTTTTCCTATCTCGTTTTCCTTTTCTTTCCCGAATATAACCTTAGTCGGTGTATAATATTCAAAACTTTGCATTTATTTACCTCCGTATTTAATACGTATATTATATATCTAATGAATTAAATTATAAATAATTTATGTCAAATTTTTTATTCGTGATAAATAAAACCTCCACGTCTTCGTCTTTTCCACCATGAAAAGCCTTTGAGCCTTCTTTAAACCATACAAAGCTTCCCTTATCAAAATCTCCGAGATTCGTATGTAACATTCCCCTTAAAACGTATATCCCGTGTGCACAGTTATGTGTATGCCAAGGCGTTATACACCCCTTTGGATATATAATTTGCTTTACGAGCATTTTTGTATCTTCGTCCTCCACAAGAACCTGTTGATAACTTGCCTTGCCCGTAGTTTTACTGATGTGCTTGTGTTCCATTAAATTAATATCTTCACTTTTTAATACTATATCGCTCATTTTTATAATTCCTTTTATAGTTATTTTCTATATTTTTTGTCTAATTTTTCCACTTCGTCTACATTTGACTGACTTCGGCAGCCTTTTTCAAAGCTGTTGTCAAGCCAATGTTTTAAAACAACTTTCGCAGTTTCTTTTCCTATAACCCTATATCCCATTGTAATAATTTTTGCATCATTACTGAGGCTTGCTCTTTCAGCTGAATACGGGTCGTGGCATACAGTTGCATAAACACCTGGAACTTTATTAGCGCTTATGCTCATTCCAATCCCCGTCCCGCAAAATAATAACCCTCTGTCAAAATCATCATCTCTGACAGCTAATGCTACTTTTTCAGCTATATTTGCATAAAAAGTTTTATCATCTTCACTTTTTACACCCATATCTTCATATTCATATCCCTCTTCTTTTAAAAATTTTAAGATTTCATCTTTAAGTAATAATCCCACACTGTCTGCACCTACTGCTATTTTCATATCTTTTCTCCTTTTTATTATAATTATATTTTAAATATCATATTCAAATCCGGAACAAGTATTAAGAAGTTTAACTATTGACGGATAACAAGGCTCATCTTTGTATAAAATTGCATAAAGCGTTTCAAGGAAAGGCATATTTCCTTTTTTTATTTTCCCTTCATCCTGAAGTTTTTGATAAAGTTCGTATCCGAATCTTATTGCCGGATACCCCTCAACCGTAATATCCTCATCATTCATCTTCTTTATCGCTTCACTGCCTAAAAGCCCCCCTCCGATAACTTCGCCTAAAAGTCTGTTTCTTCCTGCCTCACACGTTATTTCCAAATCTCCGACTCCGGGTTGTCCGATTACAGACGCATAACTTCCCCCCATAGCCTTTGTGAGTACTCCCATTTCAGCAACTGCATATGTAAAAAGTGCTGCTTTACAGTTCTTGTTTTCTTTCCCATCCTTTGCCTTAAACCCTTCTGCCATTCCAAGTCCGACAGAATAAGCGTTTTTCATCGCAGCACAAATTTCCGTTCCGATTACATCCGTTGAAACTTCAACATTGTATTTATCAGTAACGAGAAGGCTTCTCATCTTCTTTGCAGCTTCAATGTTTTTGCTTGCATACACGACAGAATTCGGACACTCCCATACGACTTCAACAGCCTTGCATGGACCTCCGACAACAACAAAATCAATATTTCCCTTTAAATCATCGGGGAGCAACTCTTCCAATAAGTCCGGAAGTATTATGATTTTATCTTTGTCCTTTGTGGAATACTCATACCCCTTTGAAACACTTCCGACAGTCATTCCTTTTTTTAAATAAGGTATCGCTTTTTTAAATACACTTCCAAGTCCGACCGATGCTATCCCCATAATGATTAAATCGGCGTCTTTCATCGCTTCTTCAAGCTCTTCATTGTAAAAATATTTGATTCCCTCAGGTAACGCACATTTATGTTTTATATGCACATTATCCTCTTTTAATCTGTCAATAATCTTTGTGTCAAGATGAGTTCCCCATAAGTTTACGTTATGTCCGTTGTTTCTAAGCGGTGTACAAAGAGCACTGCCCATCGCTCCTGCACCCAAAATCGTTACATTTGCCATTTTTATTCTCCTTTTTATTATTAATCAAATAAAAAAACCGAATACATCACAAGATAAGCGATATATACGGTTTCTCTGAATTCTCTTCCGTTTGATCAAATTTATTATATATCAAAAGGAAATCAAAAGCAAGTTTTTAATTATATTTTATTAACTTTTTTTCCAATATATCAACAAAGAAATACATTATTCCGGCAACCACACTAAGCACCACAACTCCCGCCATAACAAGATCCAAATTGAACACCTGTGAGCCGTATACTATTAAATATCCAAGCCCGGCTTTTGAAACAAGAAATTCTCCCATTATAACACCGACCCAAGATAAGCCTACATTTATCTTAAGTGCATTTATTATATTTGGTATACTTGATGGAAACACCGCCATTTTAAAGATTTGCATTTTTGTTGCACCGAATGATTTTAATAACGTCAGTTTTTCTTCTTCCACCTGCATAAATCCTGAATACACGCCGATTATTGTGGTGATTATGGATATGGCAAGTGTCATTATTAAAATTGAGCTTATTCCGGCTCCTGCCCATACTATTATAACGGGACCGAGAGCAACTTTAGGCAGAGCGTTTAACACGACTAAATAAGGGTCTGATATTTTTGCAAAACGCTTGTTCCACCATAAAACTCCTGCGATAATTGTTCCGAATGCATATCCATATCCACTTTTTCAAAAGGACTTTCACAGTATACTTCAA
>CAMSGF010000114.1 GCA_947058225.1 uncultured Eubacteriaceae bacterium | reverse complement strand
GTTACATCAAGCTGCTTTATAGAATAAACCTCATCGTTTCTTATTATTTCTTCCTTTAACTCGATACACTTTTCTATTAAATCAATATTTTCTTTTGTATACGCTAAATTCTTCGCCCTCTCATCCGCAAGCCTTACCTCAATTAAATCATCAAAGACCTCTTTCGAGAGTTTATTTAACATACACTTTATATTAAATTTATCGCACTTGAATTTCACATCGTGATATTCAACTAAAGTTAAAACTCTCTTTCTCGTCTTATTATCCACTTTGAGTCTTCTTAAAACTATATCTGAAATTTCCTTTGATTTTTGTGAATGAGTGTAAAAATGGTCACACCCCTTATCATCAGTAGTTTTCACATACGGCTTTCCGATATCGTGAAGTAACATCGCAAGCTTTAAATGAAACACAGGTTTAACTTCGTTAAATGAATTATAAATATGCTCTCCGACACTGTATAAATGATACTTCGTATTCTGCTCACATTCAAAACATTTACTTAATTCAGGAATTAACACTTCAATAAAAGCCATATTAAAAATATCATAATCATTTTCAAATATTTCCTTTAACTCTTTAATGATTCTTTCACTTGCGATTGTCTTTAGCAGATGTAAATTAATATATATCGCACTTAAAGTTTTTCTCTCAATCGTTAAATTGTATCTGCTTGCAAAACGATACGCCCTTATTATCCTGAGTGCATCCTCATTAAAGCGAATATTTGCATCGCCTACTGCCCTTAAAATCTTATTTTTTACATCAAGGACACCACCGTATAAATCAACAAGCCCGTCCTTTTCATTATACGCCATCGCATTTATCGTAAAATCTCTTCTTGCCAAATCAAAGCTCAATTCACTTTGATACTCCACTTTTTCAGGATGCCTGTTGTCTTTATAATCACCCTCTTTTCTATAAGTCGTAACTTCATAAGGTATTTTATCTATAATAATCGTAACGGTTCCGTACTTTTCCCCCGTTGGAATGACATTAAAACTATCCTTAAATATTTCTGTTACCTTATCCGGAGTGCAGTCAGTCGTAATATCAAAATCTTTTGGAGTTATCCCCATTATTAAATCTCTGACACATCCACCTACTATATACCCCTCATAACCATTTTCCATAAGTTTATTTATTATTGTCTTGCTTCCATAATCCATTTTTAAATCAAATTTCATAACACAATTTTAACATAATTTATTTTTTTTAGCTATATTCTTAATATCTTTCACATCATAATTTAAAGCTGTTAAATATATTTTTTTCTACCATTTACTCTCTTTTCATTTAAACAATACAATAAATATTTTAAAATCGGCAAAATATAAAATAAACTTCTATCTACACTTTGATACATCCCCTTTAATAGCTTGCACTTCCTTGCTAAAAAAATAAAACTTTATCATTACTAAAAATATAAAGAAAAAAAGTGTTAAAAAAAACATAAAATTTATAATTGGATATATAAATTTGTTATTATATACGATAAATACTTTGTGATTTCTCAATTTAAAATCAACAAACTTCCTATATACTTTTCTTTTTTATTATATTTTTTTTATATATGTTAAATTTTTATCATTTTTACTACTATAAAAGATAATAGAATAAGCTCATTCTACATAAATACAATAATATGATAAGTTAGAATAATATCTTATGCTATCATAAAGCAATTCCCCACAAGTACAATGGATATGATAAAGACCTTAAATTTTTTCATATTCTACATAAAATTATACAATATTTCACATCATTCGTTTTATGTTATTTTACATTTTTTTATTTTTTAAAAGATTTTGGTAAAAAACAATTTTCAATAAAAAAAGGTACAATAAAGTATCTTTTTATCTTCTTCTCCTGTTCACTGTTCCTGAGCCTGTTTGCTGAACTGTAATATTATTTGGCTTAATCTGATACATGGAATTGTCATTTACAGTCGTCGTAGGCTTTTTAGCCGGGAATGTAATAAATTTTATTGAATATAAATCACACATTATAAAATCTCCCAATATATCATCATATAACAATATCCAATTTGAACCAACATTAAATAGGTATCCCTGCTTTCTTATCATACACTGTGTTCCGATTAGAAAATCAACAAATATAAATCTTCCGATAGCTCTTTCCAAATATTGATACACTAGTTCGGTAGACGGTTGCGTCATATTCAAATCACTCGTCATAGACATATCCATACTTTGTATCGACGTTTGATTGTCACTGTCATACGCATTTGTTATCTCATCCATCTGCTCAGGTGTCAATCTTAAATTATCTCCGTAATTTTCATTTATTTGATCCATTTGCTGTTGTGTCAACCTTAAATTATCCCCATAATTTTGATTGATTTGGTCCATCTCCTCCTGACTTAACGACAAACTGTCGATATAAGTTCCATTTGTCTGTGCAGGGCCTTCCTGTGCTATGTTTAATGCCCTGTTTCTCCTTAAACTGTTAGACCTTGCCTGATTGTTATTTCCCCTATTCAAATCACTGTCTCTTCTCATTTTTTCCTCCTTTAAGTTTCCATATAATATTCAGTTGGGCGATAAAAGCAATGCCCACCCAGTTTTGTAATAAATTCTCCAACCCTGCTTGGAAATGCTCCCCTGCAGCTATTTGAAAAAGGGTTGTAAAACCAAAGTGCATCCCCAACCTCATTTACCCTGTTCCCTGCTATTGCCATATCCGCTATTTCATAGTGTTCATCGGTGGGATTCATATTGTAAATATTTTGGGGATTATATGACCCATCCCTTTTCGTTTCCCTTACACATTCAAATTGCCCGGGTTGATAAATTATATTTCTTATACTCCCCCTCCCCTCTCTTGCATACTCTCCATAAGGAGTATTAACCCTATTCATTACTACTCCGGCAACTGCAAGCATCCCATTAAACCCCTCTCCTCCCGCTTCACATTGAATTAACCTCGCTAAAAGTTCTCTATCTGAAAATGCCATACTTTTCTCCAAACTGGTATACTCAATCTATTTATATGCCCTATTATTTTTTATATGATGAAAAATCATTAAATAAAATAAACATCTCTCTTTCAATATAAACAAATAAAAATAAAGTGTTCGTTTTTATAAAATAAACTTTATTTTAATTTTTTATATTCAAATTTTTATTATCCAAAAGTTGCTTCATTTAATAAACATATTAAGATACAATCTATATCAGTATTGCATACAATAAGGTAGTTTATTTTTTACAATAAATTTATTCAAATAAAATTAAAAATAACATAATTAAATAAAAAAGAGATATTATATCAACAACAAATAATAAAATTAAAAAAACAATATAAAAATAAAATCTGATTAATAAAAAAACATAAAATAATATAATTTAAAAAATTAATTAAATTAAAAGTAAATATTAAAAGTAAAAAGATACTATAAAACAACAAAAAATTAAGCAATCAGAACCACCGGCATATCTGGTGGTTTTATTAGTTTTATCAATAAAAAAACATCGTATAACCGATGTTTTTTATTTTGTAAAAACTTATATCTTCTATCTTCCAACGAGATTTTTAACTTCTAGAATATTAAGTGTTTTTGTATAAAGAATCAATACAAAGTATACTATTGCACTGACTAAAATACAAAGCACCGTCGTTATGGCATTGCCGAGTATACCTATAAAAATATTCTTGACTAAAATGCATGCGATTCCCATAATCATAGCACAGAACATAGTCTTTATAAAAGAAGAGAACAATCCTTTACTTTTCATAAAAGTAAATTTTTTAACCGATGAAAAGTCCAGTATACATACGAATAAATCGGCAAAAATAGTTCCTAAAATCGCTCCGTATATATTAAGGGATGGAATAGAAATTAAAACTAAATTTAAAATTAATTTGACTATACATCCTATTGCAAGGTTTCTAACCGGAACATTAAGCTTTCCAATCCCCTGCAATATACTTTGCATAGTCGTGGAAATCATCGAAAACATTATCCCTATTCCAAGCACCCTAAGCATATTCGCCCCATCTTCATTTCCAAAAAGAAGGCT
>CAMSGF010000113.1 GCA_947058225.1 uncultured Eubacteriaceae bacterium | reverse complement strand
TACTTTCCAAGTGGTATAATAAATTTAACTTAATAAGACAAATAGAGGCGCGGAGACGATTAGTAAATTGCTTGATGCAGATAAATGTATATGAGAGCACTTAAAAGGCAACTCCGCCGAGATGTACTTTAGTTTATCATAAAGTACGTCGGGCTTAACATTAACAGTGTTAAGACTGTCATCTTATTTTTAGATGGAGTGCTATTTAAAACAATTTATTTTATGTTTTAAGTCGCATTGCCGACTTATTTTTTTAAGAAAGGGAGAGATTATGAGTAAATATAATGTAGCAGTCGTTGGAGCAAGCGGCGTCGTAGGTCAAAAAATGATTGAAGTGTTGGAGGAAAGCAAAATTGATGTAGATAATTTCTACGCATTTGCATCTTCACGTTCAGCAGGTAAAAAGGTTAAATTTAATAATAAGGAATATACGATAGAAGAATTAGACGAACGTTCTTTTGACAGGGATATTGACTTTGCGTTGTTTTCAGCAGGGGGCGGAACGAGCAAAAAATTTGCTCCTATCGCAGCAAAAAATAACGTCGTTGTAATTGATAATTCATCTGCGTGGAGGATGGACGATGAAGTTCCGCTTGTCGTTCCGGAGGTTAATCCAAAAGATGCCCTTAAAACTAAAGGAATTATCGCAAACCCAAACTGCTCGACAATTCAGGCAGTTGTTGCATTAAAGCCGCTTCACGATGCATATAAAATAAAGAGGGTTATATATTCCACATATCAGGCAGTTGCAGGGTCCGGAATAAAGGGTATAAAGGACTTGGAAAACGGAGTTAAGGGAGGCAAAAATGAGTTTTATCCCGTACAAATTGCATATAACTGTCTACCACATATAGACGATTTTACGGAAAACGGATATACGAAAGAAGAGTTAAAAATGGTAAATGAAACTCATAAAATACTCGACAAAGACATCCTTGTTACCGCAACGACAGTAAGAGTTCCTGTATTTAAAGGACACAGCGAAAGCATAAACGTTGAATTTGAAAAACCATTTGAAATAGAAGAATTGAAGGAAGTATTGAAAAAAGGCAAGGGAATAATCGAAATCGATGATATTTCAAAGCCAAGCTATCCGACTGTGCTTGACTGTGTGGATAAAAATGAAGTTTTTGTCGGAAGAATCAGAAGAGATTTTTCAGTGGAAAACGGGATTAACTTTTGGTGCGTGGCAGATAACATAAGAAAAGGAGCTGCGACAAATGCAGTTCAAATCGCACAGGTATTAATCGAAAATGATTTCTTTGGAAAGGAGAATTGATAAATGTCTTTATTTAAAGGTATTTGTACGGCGTTGATCACGCCTTTTGATGAAAATGACAGGATTAATTATGATAAGCTAAAGGAACTTATAGACGAACAAATAAGTGCAGGTGTTACAGGTCTTGTGATTTCAGGAACAACAGGAGAGGCTCCGACTATATTAGATGATGAAAAGGAAGAACTATTCAAAAAAAGCTATGAATTTATAGATGGGAGAGCGTGCTTTATTGCAGGAACCGGAACAAATAATACAAGTCACATAATAAAACTTATGGAATACGCTGCAAAGGCAAATGCCGATGCAGTTTTGATAAACAACCCTTACTACAATAAATCGAGCGATGAGGGAATTTATAAAAGCTATGAAGCTATATCGGACGCTGTTGATATGCCGATAATTGTATATAACGTTCCGTCAAGAACTGGAAAGAACATATCCGCCGACTTGGCAGTTGAGCTTACAAACATAAAAAATGTCGTGGCTTTTAAAGAGGCAAGCGGGGATATAAGTCAGGTTGCAGACCTTCTTTCAAAGCTTAATAAAATAGACAAAGATGTGGCAGTATATTCGGGAAATGATGATCAGATTTTACCTGTGATGTCTTTAGGCGGTCTTGGTGCGATAAGCACCTGTTCGAATATCATTCCAAAAAAATGTTTAAAAATAACAGATGCGTTCTTTAAAGGTGATAATGATAGTGCAAGAGAGAGTCAGTTTGATATTTTAAGAATGTCAGACGCATTATTTTGCGAATGTAATCCGATTCCCGTTAAGACCGCTATGAATTTAATCGGAAAAGACGTCGGGGATATGAGGCTCCCTCTTGTTGAACTTACAGGAGAGAAGAGAGAATTTTTAAAGAAAGTTTTAAAAGAATATTCTTTTGAATTGGTGATGGAATAATGATAAAAGTAATGATAAGCGGCATAAACGGGGCGATGGGGAGAAATGTGCTGGAAGTTATAAACGAAGACAAAGATACTACATACGTTTGCGGATTTGACAAAGATGAAAACAAAGAAGAAAATATCTATAACAATTTTGATAATATAAATGAAGATATTGATGTTGTAATTGACTTTTCACATTTTAGTGTAGTGAATGATTTAATTAGTTTTTGTAAGAAAAAAAATATTCCTCTCGTCTGTGCAACGACAGGGCTTGATGAAGAAATATTAAATAATTTACACGATGCGAGCAAAGACATACCGATATTTCAAACGGGAAATTTCTCTTATGGGATAAACGTATTGGAAAAACTCGTTGAAACGGCGGCGAAACTTCTTGGAGATTTTGATGCAGAAGTAATTGAAAAACATCACAACAAAAAGGTTGACGCACCGAGCGGAACGGCTTATATGCTGGCAGAAAAAATAAAGGAAAATTCTCCAAAGGAGCTTGAATATAAGTTTTCAAGATATGGCAAAGATGCAAAAAGAGAAGAAAAAGATATTACAATTCATGCTGTCAGAGGAGGAAGTATTGTCGGGACTCACGAAGTTTTATTCGCAGGGGCAGACCAGGTTATTGAGATAAAGCACAGTGCATATTCAAAAAAAGTATTTGCATACGGTGCGGTAAAAGCAGCAAAGTTTTTAGTAACAAAGAAAAATGGATATTATAATATGAAAGATATGTAAAGAGGTGGAAAATGAGTAATAAAGAATACAATTTAAAAGACCCATATGAAATAGCAAGGTATATAAAAGAGGCAAAAAAAGCGACACCGATTAAGCTATATGTAAAAGGTGATTTGGTTGAAAATATGCTTGAAGGGTTGGAATTTTACGGAAACGGCGGTTCTTATATAGTCTTTGGGGATAAAGACGAAGTCTTGGGATTTATTGAAGACAACAAAGACAGAATAGAAAGCTACAGGGTTGAAAACGACAGAAGAAATTCAGCTATTCCAATGCTTGATTTAGTTGATATTGATGCGAGAATTGAACCGGGTGCAAATATAAGGGATGGGGCGAGAATTGAAAAAAATGCTGTCATTATGATGGGGGCTACGATAAATATAGGTGCGGTTGTCGGAGAAGAGAGTATGGTCGATATGAACGCAGTTTTAGGGGCGAGGGCAACGGTTGGAAAGAGGAGTCATATAGGGGCTGGGAGTGTTCTTGCAGGTGTGTTGGAGCCGCCAAGTGCAACACCTGTAATTATCGGGGATGATTGTATGATAGGCGGAAATGTCGTTGTTTTGGAGGGTGTTCAAATAGGAAACGGGAGTGTAGTTGCGGCCGGAAGTGTCGTGACAGAAGATGTTCCTGAAAATGTTGTGGTCGCAGGAGCTCCGGCAAAGATAGTAAAGAAAAAGGATGAAAAAACTGAAAGTAAAACAGAGCTTCTCGATGATTTGAGAAAATAACAAAGAGTAAAAAAAGAAGAACAATGTTCTTCTTTTTTTATTTTAAATTAATCTTTATTATCAATATATAAAATTTTTATTTTAACTAATATTTTTATATTAATATATTTTTTACGTACCTAAACGTTACTTTTGGATAGAGAAATATTAATTGAATAAACTTTTAGAGTAAAATCATCTTATCACACTTTGCATTGTTTTAGATTATATCAGAAGATTTATTTTTATATTCATTTTACATAATATAACTTTTATATTTATTTTACACTGCTTTATAACAGGGCTTATTTTTTAAATATCAAAATTTTTATCATAAAATTTAGATTTTTTATAATTTATTTTAATCTTGTTGAAGTTAAATTTAGAACATTTTATGGGCGGGTTATTATAGTTTTTTTGAATGGGGCGGTGTAGGCGATAAGA
>CAMSGF010000112.1 GCA_947058225.1 uncultured Eubacteriaceae bacterium | reverse complement strand
ATTCGAACCCCCGACCTTTTGGTCCGTAGCCAAACGCTCTATCCAGCTGAGCTAAAGGCACATTAACTTACTTTACTTATTTTAGCATAATTTAGTAAAAAGTAAAGCAGGTTTTAACTTTTTTGTACTTTTTCAAATATTTTTTTAAGATATTTACCTGTGTAACTTCCCTCAATCTCTGCGACTTCTTCTGGTGTTCCCTCTGCGATAACCTCTCCTCCCGCATCTCCTCCCTCAGGTCCTAAGTCTATGATATAATCTGCACACTTTATCACGTCTAAGTTATGCTCGATTATCAATATGGAGTTTCCTCCCTCTCTTAGCTTGAATAAAACTTCAAGTAGCTTTCTCACATCCTCTGTGTGAAGTCCTGTGGTTGGCTCATCAAGAATATAAAGAGTTTTCCCAGTCTGTCTTTTTGAAAGATGAGTCGCAAGTTTTACCCTTTGTGCCTCTCCGCCTGAAAGCTGTGTTGAAGGCTGTCCGAGCTTAATATATCCAAGCCCTACGTCGTAAAGGGTTTGTATCTTGTTCTTGATTGATGGGATATTTTCAAAGAATGTGAGTGCCTCTTCAACACTCATATCCAAAACTTCCGATATGTTTTTGCCTTTATACGTTACATTTAAGGTTTCTTCGTTATATCTCTTTCCGCCGCATTGTTCACATGGAATGTATACATCAGGGAGAAAGTGCATTTCTATCTTTATAATCCCATCTCCTCTACAATGTTCACATCTTCCACCTTTTACGTTGAAGCTGAAACGTCCTTTTTTATACCCTTTCATCTTTGCTTCATTTGTTGAGGCGAATACATCTCTTATCATATCGAATACACCTGTGTATGTGGCAGGGTTTGAACGTGGTGTCCTACCTATCGGTGATTGGTCTATATCCACAATTTTATCCAAGTGTTCATATCCCTTTAACTCTTTAAATTTTCCGGGTTTATCATACGAACCGTTTAATTTTCTCTTTAATTCTCTATATATAATTTGGTTTACAAGCGTACTTTTCCCAGAGCCTGAAACTCCCGTAACACAGGTCATTTTTCCAAGTTCAATCTTTACATTGATATTTTTTAAGTTGTTTTCCGCCGCCCCTTTTACCTCAATAAATTTATTGTTTCCCTTTTGCCTTTCCTTTGGGATATTTATTTTCTTTCTGCCTGACAGATAATCTCCCGTTATTGAGTTTTTGTTTTTCATAACCTGCTTAGGCGTTCCCTGTGCGATAACTTCCCCTCCGTGAATTCCCGCTCCCTTTCCTATATCCACAATATAGTCTGCCGCAAGCATTGTTTCTTCATCGTGTTCAACGACTATGACGGTGTTTCCTATATCCGTAAGTTCCCTCAAAGTCGCAAGCAGCTTATCGTTATCCCTTTGATGAAGGCCTATGCTTGGTTCATCAAGGACATATAACACTCCCGTAAGCTTTGAACCTATTTGCGTTGCAAGTCTTATCCTCTGGCTTTCTCCTCCCGAAAGTGTTGCCGCTGACCTTGCAAGAGTTAGATAATTAAGACCTACGTCGTTTAAAAAGCTTAACCTTGTCTTTATTTCTCTTAATATAAGGTTTGCTATAGATTCTTCATTTTCAGTAAGCTTTAGTTCATCAAAAAACTTAATACATTCACTGACACTTAGTTTTGTAAGTTCTATTATGTTAAGACCTCCGACTTTTATCGAAAGAGCATTATCATTTAGTCTGTTTCCCTTGCATTTTTTACATGGTATTTCTGAAACGAACTTTCCTATTTTTTGATGTGCATACTCACTGTTTGTTTCAAAGTATCTCCTGTGAAGATTGTTTACTATCCCTTCAAATATGACGTCTTTTGATTTATACCCTCCAAAGTGAGAATTAAAGTTTATCGTAACCGGAGAATTATCTCCAAAGTAAAGTGCATTTAAAAATTCCTCGCTCGCTTCATTTAGCGGTGTGTCGAGTGAGAAGTCATATTTTTGTGCGAGTGCTTTTATTATTTCAGAATAATACGTTCCATCGTCATTTCCCGAGAAGTTATGAAGTGCCCCTTCTCTTATCGACAGCCTTTTATCAGGAACGAGCAAATCTATATCTATCTGTTCGTGGTATCCTATCCCATGACATTCAGGGCACATTCCAAACGGTGAGTTAAAAGAAAAGGTCTTTGGCTCAATTTTATCAAATGCTATGGAGCAGTCTTCACACGCAAATTTTTCAGAATACATTTTTTCGTCTTCCTCTGTTTTGCATATGACTATTCCATCGGATAGTTTAAGAGAGGCTTCGATTGAATCGGTAAGCCTTGATTTTATCTTATCTCTTATTTTAAGCCTGTCCGTTACAACGCCGATGTTGTGCTTTTTGTTCTTTTCAAGCTCAATATCTTCATCGAGGGTTCTTATCTCTCCGTCAACATAAACCCTGACATATCCGTCTTTTTTAAGCTTTTCAAAGAGTCTTTTATGCGTTCCCTTTTGCCCTCTCGTTATAGGAGCCAAGAGATTTATCTTTGTTCCTTCAGGTAACTTCATTATATCCTTAACCATCGTATCGACCGTTTGACTTTCTATTTTCTTGCCGCATTTTGGACAGAAAGCTATACCTATCCTTGCGTATAAAAGTCTGAAGTAGTCATATATTTCAGTTACCGTTCCAACGGTTGAACGTGGGTTTTTATTTGTAGTCTTTTGGTCGATTGAAATAGATGGGCTTAGTCCCTCTATGCTTTCGACATCCGGTTTGTTTGACTGTCCGAGAAACATCCTCGCATATGTGGAAAGGCTTTCCACGTATCTCCTTTGCCCTTCTGCGTATATCGTATCAAATGCAAGTGATGATTTTCCCGACCCTGAAAGACCGGTAAATACGATAAATTTATTTCTGGGTATGGTTAAATCTATATTTTTTAAATTGTTTTCTTTTGCTCCCACTATTACTATTTTGTCTGTGCTCATATTAATTCCTACCTATATTCCTTTTTGATATATTCGCTGTTCATAGCCTTTAGAAGTGCCGAATAATTCAGATTAAATTCGACAACATCTCCGACTTTGTATTTGTGTTTGTTTTTTGCTTCCAATATCGTATGGTCGCTGCTTGCCCCGAGAACACTTATATCAGAATCTATCGGGGTTATCCCATCAGGGTCAATGTCCTGCCTTCCCATAGCGAGAATTGCCCTGGTGATAGTTCCCTTATCCTCAAAAGTCGGCGTGTTTCCAAAGGCATCTTTGTTTATTTTTCCTATCGGAACGGAGGGCTTGTCCTTAAGCTCTATTATCTGTGTATATAACTTAAATGCGTTTTGACTTAATCCTTTGACGCTTTGTTGATAGCTGGTTTCTTTCCCAAGCATAATAACTTCCCCAAGCCTTAAATTGTTTATTCCCTCTATCTTTTCTCCTTTGTCTATAAGTGTATATGTGCTTGAGTTTCCACCGCTTACGATTTCTATATTTATATTGAATTTATCTTGTATTTCTTCTTTTATTTTAACGAGTTTTCCCAAATTTTCACTGCTTGGTAAAACCCCGCCGTAGCAAGTTAAATTTGTGCCTATTCCATATAGGCTTATATTTTTCATCTCTAAAATTTTTTCTACATCACAAAACAGTTCGTCTTTTTCAAAATAACCTTCCCTTAAATCTCCAAGGTCTATCATAAGTATTATTCTATGAATTTTATTTTGTCTTTTTGCCTCATCGTTTAAGAGGGATATTGTTTCTATTTCGGAGTTTAAGCTGACATTTGCATATTTTATTACTTCGTTTATCTCGCATTTCATAGGCATTCTGATAAGCCATTTTTCTAAAGGCATTTTATTTAGCTTTTTTAAATTGTGTATTCTGCTGTCTGCTAAAAAGCTTACGCCTGCTTTTATAAGGGCATTTACCATTTCTTCGTTTGCTAAAAATACTTTTGTAACCGCACTTACGGATATATTTTCTTTTTTTAGTTTTTTTACGATAAATTTTGCGTTTTTTTCTATGTCTTTTAAACTTACTACAAGTTTTGGATACATTTTATTTAAACTCCTGTGTTCTTTACAATTCAAATGAAAATATGTTAAAATACTAAATATATTAAATTTAATATTTTATGG
>CAMSGF010000111.1 GCA_947058225.1 uncultured Eubacteriaceae bacterium | reverse complement strand
CGCCGCCCCTCCTATTTCAATATTGAAACAAATAGGATATTAATACAATAAAAAATATTTTAAATTTTGAAAACAGATGTATCCGCTGTCTACTCTATATGGTAAATGGTTAATCTAAGTATATAATAATCTGAAAGAGGAAGCCCATAGATATAGGAAATGACAGAAGGAGGAGCATTATTATTAGAAAAATAAGTTCATTTCATACACATATGTGAAATGGAGATATTATAAAAATATTTTCAGGCACGTTTATCCATCGTTTGTTTTTGTTTCCGGCACACTTTTTACAATAAATAAAAAAAATTTTAATATTTTTGAAAGTAAGTGAATAGATATTGAATAAGTAAAGTGTGGAGGTTTTTTCTTATGGATTTAGGAATATACGAAGATATATCGAGGAGAACAAAAAACGATATTTATGCGGGGGTAGTGGGGCCGGTTAGAACCGGAAAGTCAACTTTTATAAAAAAGTTTATGGATATATTGGTTGTACCCAATATAGAAAATAAGTATAAAAGGGAGAGGGCGATTGATGAGCTTCCTCAAAGCGGAAGCGGGAGAACTATTACTACATGCGAGCCGAAATTTGTTCCGGCAGAGGCTGCGAATATAAGGCTTGGTGAAGTATTGGACTTAAATGTCAGGTTGGTGGACTGTGTCGGTTATGTCGTAAACGGGGCACTTGGTGCGACTGATGAAGAAGGGGAGAGAATGGTCAGAACCCCTTGGAGTGATAACCCTATGCCTTTTTCCGAAGCGGCGGAAATCGGAACAAAAAAGGTTATCGATTCTCATTCAACAATTGGTATTGTAGTAACAACTGACGGAAGTATTTCAGGGATAGACAGAGAAAATTATTTATCAGCTGAAAGCAGGGTTATAGAAGAACTTAAAAAACTCAATAAGCCTTTTGTGGTCGTTGTGAATACGACCAACCCAAGCGGAAGTAAGGCTATGGAAATAGCTGAAGAGTTAAGAGAAAAGTACAATGCGAGTGTCGTTATAAAAGACGTTATGCATATGACTGAAAGCGATATTGAAGATATTTTAACGAGTGTATTGTATGAATTTCCTGTAAAAGAAATAAATTATTCTCTTCCAAGATGGATTGAAAATTTAGGTGAAGAACATTATCTCTCATCTCAAATATATGACTTGCTCTTAAGCTTATCAAATCCAAACGACAGTATAAATGATATTGTCATAGGAATTGAAAAAAGGGGAGATGGGTCGTTATTTACGGCTGATGTGAATAATGTAAATCTGTCGAGTGGGGAAATATATGTAAATATCGATATACCAAATCAGGTGCTTTATAGAATAATCAGTGAAGAAAACGGAATTGAAATTGAAAATGAATTTGAACTGTTTAACAGGCTAAGTGAACTTACCGATATAAAACAAAGGTATGAAAAAATTGCATCGGCACTAAGCGTTGCCATGACTGATGGATATGGTGTGGTAAATCCTGACTTTAAAGATTATACCTTAAAGACTCCTGAAATGTTTAATAAATCGGGAAGACATGGGGTTAAAATCACCGCTTCAGCTCCTGCACTTCATATCATTTGTACGGAAGTGAATACGGAGGTTACACCGACTATCGGCTCATTAAACGAATGTGAAGCATTTTATGACCAGATTTTAGACCAATTTGAAAACGACCAGGAAAAAATCTGGGAATGTGAATTCTTTGGCAGGAATTTAAAGGATATGATAAGCGACAGTATGCAAAATAAGTTGATGTCCATTGATGACCAAAATAAAATTAAAGTTCAAAAAACCCTTACAAAAATTGTAAACTCGGGAAAAGGCGGAGTTATTATTCTTTGGCTTTAAACTTTAAAAATTGTTTAGAAAAGTCTTTTTGTATATAAAATAAATTTTTGCAAATCCTATTTACAGGAGGTGCAGTATGAAGCAAATTACAAAGATAAGAATTAATGCTGACGGAGATATAACAGACGTTATGTTTAATGATGGAGAAGTTGCGGATATAAAAAGTGCAATAAGTATGGCAAAAAATAATGAAATCAGAGATGTGAGTGTAGGAAAATCGAGAAGCGGAAGTGAGTTTATCAGAAGCAATCCGAATAATACTACAGATGACAATTTAAAAAGCTTACCGAGATTTTAAAAATATCCACCGTTTAGGTGGATATTTTTTATGCCGGTAAATAAAAGACACACACCTGATTTTAAGGTGTGTGTTGTTTTTAATATAAAAGTATCATTCCGTAAAATGATATCCCCGAATCTCTCCAGTCTTTTCCTCCCTTTTCTTTTGGGAGAACTTTAAAACCCGTCGTATCTCCCCATGCTTTTACTCCATGTTCTTCATAGCCGTTATTTATAACAGTTTGAATCACATCTATTCCGCTGCCGTCCATTTGTGGGATTACCTTGTCGGCGTGTTTACAGTTTGGAAAGCCACATTCTTCCCCATATTCATCTCTGCATATTTCACATTTTTTTGCCCCATAACCAAGACATTTATAGTATCCATGCTTTCCAAGCCAGTCGAGCAATTTCCTTAGGGTATGATTTACATCATAAGGGTCAAGACATTCGATTAAGAGTGCTTTTTCGTATGTATCAAGCAGTACCTGCATCTCCTTATAGGTCGTTGTTATAGGAGGACAGCACTGTCTTTTATTATAATTTTTACAACCGTATTTACATTTATTAATGGTCCAAGGTGCCGTAACGACGCTTTTTGTATCTATTACCTTTGCACTTGTCGCCCCGAGTTTTATGGCTGTACTTACAAAATCTTCCATATCTAATCACCTAAATTTCATCAGGTCTTTTTGTGTATCTTCTAACGATTAAATTGTCTATTACCGAGTTGTTTCTGTTTGATAGTATAAATACGATGATGTCTGCCAGTTCTTCAGGTTTGCAGGACATATTTTCTTTTAAATCACCTCTTGCAATTTTTGCCATAGGCGTTTCAACTGCCGATGGATATAAATTATGTACTCTTATGTCATCTTCAAATAATTCAACATTTAAAACTTCGTTTAATGCTCTTTGTGCATATTTTGTCGCACAGTATGCTCCCTGATGTATATGAGGATACATTCCGGAAGATGATATGAGTGATATTATATCTGCTTCCTTTGATTTCTTTAATAAGCTATAGCATGCTTGTGTCATTGAAAGAGTCGTATATACGTTAACCTCGTATAATTTCATAAATTCTTCTTTACTTACTTCAAGAAGGGGTTTCCTAAGTGCTACGCCTACGCTGTTTATCAGTATATCAAGTCCAGCGAATTTTTCTTCGCAAAAAGCTGCAACTTTATCGCAGTTTTCTTTATTTGTCAAATCTGTGGCAAAATACGATGTATTTTCCCCAAATTCATCACAGGCTTTTTTTAGTTTGTCTTCATTTATATCGACGAGTAAAACTTTACTTCCTGAATTTACGAGTGCCCTTACGATTTCTATTCCTATGCCGCCTGTCGCACCTGTTACGATAGATACTTTATTTTCGAGTGAGTTCATTTTTTTTACCTCGATTTTTTATTTTTATTCCAATCCCATCTTTTTTGCAACCAAATCAGCAGCTATCGCACAAAGGTCAGAGCATGTCGGACCTCCTGCTTTTCTTTGGTTTATTAAATCAGGGCAACGTGTGTAGTTTGTCTTTTCGTTAAATTCTTTGACAAGTTCTTTTATCGTGTCATAGCTTTCCTTTTTCCCATTCATATCTTTTGGTCCGTCCCACTTTGATAAAAAACCTGAAACCATCGCCATTCCGGAAATTGTTCCGCAGGCTTCTCCCGCATAGCCAAATCCACCTCCGGCATTTAGTGCGAGTCTTGCAAGAACGTCCTTGTCCACACCTATTTCATCGCAAAATGCCAATACCACCGATTGTGTGCAATTATACTTTTCATCGTGCAAAGCGACTGCTTTTTCTCCATATTTTCCCATTTTAAATCTCCTTTTTTATTTAATTTATTTTGTTTTTTTACGATATGTTGATTTTTAATTAATTTTAATTAAATTAAAATTAAGTAAAAAAAACACATAGTTATAATATACATTATAAGTGTAATACTTAAAAAAGCAAGAATGAAAAATTTTTCATTATTTATTCTTTGTTAAATTTTATATATGTATTTCTTATATGGTAATATCTGGGGGAAGACAGATACTTCTTTAAG
>CAMSGF010000110.1 GCA_947058225.1 uncultured Eubacteriaceae bacterium | reverse complement strand
AGGCCCGAAACGCCTCCTCATAATTTTACTAACAGGCGATTTTAAAAATCGCCTGAACTTTTAAAAGACATTATTTTGAAAATGAATTTTCAAAATAATGTCTTTTAAAAGCCGCCGCCCCTCCCACACACTCATCCTACTTTAAGTATTTTGCAACTTGATTTTACATTACACACCTCCCCTCCCGCACACCACCCACAACAAAGTTCCATCTAAATAAACTCATCATCACCATTAACTATACATAACACCTCATACACAAACACAAAAAAAGGTGCCATATATAATATATAGCACCTTTTAAATTTAATTTAAAAATTATTTTATGGTAATTGTACAAGTCGCCCTGACTTTCCCGAATCCATAGACATAAACCTTTGCCTTACCTTTTTTCTTTTTAGCTTTAACTTTACCTGTCTTACTTACACTGATAAGTTTTTTTGATTTCTTATCCGCAACTTTGTATGTTACCTTATATTTAACCTGTTTTTTCGTTGGTTTTAATGTTTTTATCTTTATCTGTGCTGATTTTTTCCTTTTAATTTTAAGCTTCTTTGTCTTTAATACAAGAACAGGTTTTTGAACCTTTACTAAAGCATTTGCAGTAGCAAGAACCTGATTCTTTTTTGTAGTATCTACAAGTGAAGCGGTTATCGTAACATTACCGCTGTTTTTGGTAACAACCCTTCCATTTGATGATACAGTCGCAATTTTTGTATTGGAACTCTTATATACAACTCTGGAATCCGCAAGATTTAAAGGATATGCTAACTTGCTGAAAGATGCTTTTAATGTCGTTGTCTGCGTCTTCCAAGGAGTTAATTTCCCTGTTAAAGAAGAAACGTAAACTTTAACTGCCTTTTTCGTTCTTGAACCGTCTGTTGCCATAACATAAATGGTTCCGCTTCCTACTTTATTTCCCTTTAAATTACCATTTGCATAGGCTGTAAAAACACCACTCGTTTCTGTTTCTCCGTTTTGTGCATACTGCACATCTGTAGGATCTGCATAATATGTCAAAGTCTTCATACTGTCCCCTGTTGTTCCGGGAAGTAAATTCGCACTGAATCCTTTTAAAACAGCCGCCTTTGTAATATACTTTCCTGCAGTTAAAAATATCGCATCAGGACCGCTTATCGAATCAACCGGCTGACCTATTGGCTGTGCTTTTCCACCGGCATTTGCAATCCAATTCCATATTCTTGTCGCTTTATCCTGTTCTCCTGCTTTTGTCGAATCATAATGAATATACAAAGTTGAAACTTTTCCAACAGGATTAGGTTGTGATGCATCACCTATAAATACATTATTTGAATCATTTCCAAATGCATCAATATTTAAAGTTGATGGAATATTTATATATTCAAGAGTCGAACATCCTGAAAATCCACTCGCATCAAATGGAGATGTTTGTCCTGCCACACTGTAATTTGAAAGTGAATCAGGAAGAGATATTTTCTTTACTCCATCAAGATTAAGTCCTTCAACGCGAGCTGTGATATAGTTATTACCATTAGCCAACTTAAAGATACTTGGTATTATAACTTCCCCATCCAAAGGAACACTGTTAAGTTTAACTCTACCATAACTTGAACCTTGGCTCACAGCAAAACCTGAAAGATAACTTGGCAAAGCAGAAACACTTGATGTATCTGTCTTTAATGTTATTGAAGAAGATGATATATTTGTTCCATCTGTCGTAACCATCTTAAGTGTCGCCGTAGTTGAACTGGTATTTGTCATATTAGGTATTATTGTACCTCTGTTTTCATCATAAGTATAACCGTTTCCTGTAATTTCAACCTTTACCTTTTGTCTTGACGCCTGTGTTCCAAGCATTTCAGATTCAATAAAAGGTTTTATATAATCTGTAACACCTACAACATTTGCATCTCCGCTTAAAACTTTAATTTGTTTATCTAAAGGAACAGTATACACACCATCTTTTAATCTTTCACCGTCCCCTTCGATAGTAACGCTCTTTGCACTGTATGCAACCGCACATTTTGTATATAAAGTTTCTCCGTTTCCAAGAGATATAGCTTTAATATATTTCTTTAAAATGCTCGTATCATTTATAACAGCTCCATGAATTGTTAATTTATCATAATCACAACCGTCAAAAATATTACTTGCCGCACCACTGCCGCTGAATCCTCCTATTTCAGTAAACTTTGAAATAGCTGTCTGTGGTATTTCAAAATATCTCAAATTAGTAAGACCGCCAAATGCACCGCTGTTTATTTTAGACATTTCAGGAAAACCTGTTGCAAACGTAATTTTTTCTACATTTGAAAAGTTTTTAAGAGATTGTCCGCTGTCTCCTATTTCCGCAACAGCAATGTTACCTAAGTTTGAAATCTGACTGCTTGACACAGTGCTTGGTATTGTAATCTCCTTATCTGTGTTTGATGATGACCTACCTGTAAGAATTGCATATTCTCCAAATTCATCTTCACCGACTTTAAATGTGAAACTTCCTGTTTGAGAAGACGTGGTATATTCTCCTGTATAAGTTTGAGAATACGCACCTACAACCTTTTTACCATAATCTTCATCCTTAACTTCAATCTTATCGATACTATCAAGGTTTATATCCAATGCGCCGTCTATATCCAAATCTTCGGCAAAAACTCCCTGTGGTATTAACGATAAAACCATTAAAGCCGATAACGTAATAGCAAAAATTTTTTTAGTTCTTCCTTTCATTTTAAAATCTCTCCTATTTTTATTTATTTTATTTATATTCATTTATCTTTTCATATACTTTCTTTTCACCCATTTGAGGATATACAAGACCCAGTCCGTCAATAATAGGTGTATCGCCAAAATCAAAACTTTGCTTATTAAGCATTACAATCACATCGGGATTTTCGCTCGCATAAACTTCTTCCGGCTTTGATGTGAATGTATTTGCAAACGCAACTTCAACATCTTTTCCGCAGTTTTTTTGAATTGACTCAGTAAACTTCTTAACCTTGGCATCTTTAACTCCGCCAACTAACAATACTTTCATTATATCTACTCTCCTTTTTAATAACTTTTAAATATATATATTATAAAACAATATAATATTTTTTTCAATTATTTCTTCATTTTAATTCTTTTTTATAACATTTATTAATACTTCGTATCATTTATACATCTATCTTTTTATAAGCTACATTTTTATAAAACTCTCTAACCTGATTCAAATCAACCTCAGCACACCCCTCGTGATTTGCCTTGCTGGAAGCTATACTCGTTGCAATTTTTAAAGAATTAAAAATAGAATATCCGTTATAAAGTCCATATACGATTCCTGCAAGAAAACAATCTCCGCACCCCGTATCATTTTTCTCCAAAATGTCTATCGCATTAAATTTATATATTTCTCTTTTAAAGCCTAAAAGACATCCGTCTTTACCAAGTGATAACACGGTGTATCTAATTCCCATATCATTTAAACTTAACATTTTTTTATATATATCTTTTTTATCTAAACTTTCCACATTCCAATATTCATAAAATTCCTTTAAATTGGGCTTTATCAATAAAGGCTTTGCATCTATGGCAGTTTGCATAAATCCCTTTGCGATATCAGTAAATAAAACTGCCTCTTTTTCATTGATTATATCAAACATCTCATTTAAATCTTCTTTTGTAAAATGAACCGGAGGAGCTCCGCTTACCACAACATAATCACCTTTTGATAAATTTGCCCTTATCTTATCAAATAATTTATTGATACTCTCTCTTGAAACCCCATCTCCCTTATTTGTTATAAGATAACTCCCCTCTTCATTATCCACCCGAAGCAGTGTACTAAGCCTTGTCTGTGCATTATCATATATAAAATCAGTTATGACGCCACTTGAATTTAACATCTTCTCAACCATCTGCCCGTTTCTTCCTCCTAAAAATCCCATTGCAACATTATAAGTCTTAAATTTTGAAAGTATAACCGATACGTGTGTCGCTTTGCCGCCTATATCATAGACAGTCTTATATGCATTATTATCACTTCCCTGTTTTAACTGCTTTAAATACATTATTTTATCCAAACTCGGATTTAAAGTTATAGTGTATATCATATATATCTCTCCTTTTTAATAATAAGCAATTAAATTATTTCAAATTAAAATAAAGTGTATATTAAACATAATATATTTTCACTCAAATATTTATGGCAAAATATATTTATACAGATTTTTTGTCACATTTTAT
>CAMSGF010000109.1 GCA_947058225.1 uncultured Eubacteriaceae bacterium | reverse complement strand
TTTGAAAAATGTGATATTTTAAAAATTAATTTTTAAAATATCACATTTTTCAAAGTTCAGGCGAATTTCATTCGCCTGTTAGTGAAGTGCTTCGCACTTCACCCGCCGCCCGCCCCAACCCCACCAATTCCCTAAATATACTATTTCTCAAACTTCACCCACATCCCTACCATATACATCCCATACTTCACCAAATCTACAAACCCATCAAGCTCTCTTAAAAACGGTGATATCCTAAGCATATCCACCATCAAAAACACTTCTTTTTTCGCTCTCGTAAGAGCGACATAAAAAAGCCTTCTCTCCTCACTATATGGAAAATCTTCTTCACCCTTTAACAAAAGCCTTATTAAACAATCATCTGAAATATTACAGGGAAACCCAAGAAGTTTATCAAATGTATTTAATAAGAACACATAATCAGCCTCAAGCCCTTTTGATTTATGAACACTCATAAATTTTATATCCAAATCCTCCCTTTCAAAGATGTTAACATGAGTCTTTCCGTCCTTATCAATAACTATATTCATCTTTCCGGATACAATATAATCTTTAATATCATTGTTGTATCTCCCAAGCAAAAATACACTCGCATTCTTCTCTAATTCCATAAGCCTAGCAAGCAGATTATCGGCAAAGTCATTCCTGCAATAAACAAATTTTATCGAATTCATCCCAACCCTGTCGCTAACCAAATGCTTTTCAACCTGATACGGATTTTTTAAAATAAATTTATTCGTCACATCGGCAATATAAGAATCAAACCTGTAATTTTTCTCAATAAGATATTTCTTCGCACTGTACTTCTTCTCAAATTTATAAAATATATTTATATCGCTGCCCGTAAACCTAAATATACTTTGATAATCATCCCCAACAGCAAATATATGGCTGTCGTTCACATTTGCAATCGCCTCAACAAGCTCCATTCTCGAATTTGAAATATCCTGAAATTCATCTATTAAAATGTATTTATAATTCTTTTTGAATAACCCCCTCTTTACATATTCCTTTCCCGTTAAAATCATATCGTTAAAATCAATTTTACCTTCTTCCTTTAATATATTTTGATAATACTCATACACAGGAATGACAACCTTATAAAAAGAAAGCGCTCTTTCCCTTTCCTCAATCGATGAATAGGAATCTATCTTGTATAAATCAGAAGGAGAAGTCGCAGTAGTCTTCATAAGTGTTATAAAATTTGCGACAAGCTTAACTACAAATGTATATTGAAGATAACACTTTTTTAATAACTTCTTTCTTTCAATGGTATTATCTTTAGAAGATTTTTTTCTTATACCATTTTCTTCATCTATATTAATTTTATTTTCAATGAGTTTCTCTTTTAAGATATCTAAAAATTTCCCATCTTCATTTTCATAATAATATGTAAATATGACTTTATCTTTAAATTTATCCCTCTCCCAAAACTTAATATAACTGTTATAATACAGCTTTAGCCTTTCTCCCCTTAAATTTTTCTTTATAAATTTTAACGGACTCCCATCCTTATCAATGCACAAATTCACAATATATTTATCATAATCTTTCAAATAAAAATAACTCATTATACTGCTAAACTCTTTTTTCCTAAAAGGATAATGTGTACGATATTCGTACTTTATATTGTTTAAATAAAGGAAGTTACCAATCCTCATATCCTCATAAGTCCTCTTATAAACACCGTCTAAAGCAGTTATGTTATTTTTTATTATAAACTCACTTATTTCTTTTATGCTTTCAAATTCGTCATAAGATTTACTGTATCCATAATAGTTCAATAAAAATGCAACTAATTCTTCATTATCAAAAAGATTTTGTTTAAAATAGAGTTTTACTGCGGACAACACATCTCCATCGTATAACCTCACCTTTTTTATACTGTTTATAATATCTTTGCCAAGCTTATGAAATGTAAACACATCGACATCTTCATTCGTAACATTTTTTATTCTTTCCTTTAATTCCCTTGAAGAATAATTGGTAAAGGACAAAATCAAAAGTTCATCTTTGTTTATATTTCTCTCTTCCAATAAAAATTTAACCCTTGCAAGGAGCGTGGTTGTCTTTCCGCAACCTGCTCCTGCAACGGCTAAAATATATTTTTCCAAACTGTTCACACATTCAGTCTGACTTTTATCTAATTTTTTTCCTTCAACTGATTCTATCATTTTTCTTTAAATTATTTTAAATAACCGCTTGGGTTTACTCTTTCTCCATTTACAAATACCTCTATATGACAATGAGGCCCTGTGGAATTTCCTGTGCTTCCCGCATAAGCAACCGTCTGCCCTCTCGAAACCCTCTGACCTGAACCTACGGCAAAAGATGAATTATGACCTAAAAGACAGCTCATTCTCTTTCCTTTTACCGTTCCAAAGTCTATAATAACCGCATTCCCGTATCCACCATACCATGAAGCCATAGTCACAACTCCGTTTGCAGGTGCAACAACTCTTGCATTGTAAGAAGCACCTATATCCATTCCCGTATGGAATGAATAATATCCGCCTATCGGATGGTATCTATACCCATATGGACTTGTAACAGTATAATATCCAGGTGTGGGCCACGCAAGAATACCGCTGCTGTTTCCATAATTGCCCGTACTTCCTGCTGTTTCCCTCGCAATCTTATTTCTTAACTCTTCAGCCTCCCTCTCCCTTTGTGCGATTTGTCTTTTTTGCTCGGCTATATCATCTTTTACAGATTCCAATGCTGAATTTTTTTCAGATCTGATTGATGCAACTTCCTCATTTTTTTGTTTGAGGGATGCTATTACCTTGACAAGCTTCTTTTTATTGCTTTCAAGTGTCGCTTTCTTCTTTTCAATTTTATCCTCAATAGCTTGAAGCTGTGCGATTATTTTTTTATCGTAGGTCACAAGCGTTTGAATACTCGTAATCCTGCTGACAAGGTCGGAAAAACTCTTTGAAGAAAATAGCAGTTCCAAATACCCTACATCCCCATACATATACATAACCTTTAATCTGTCCCCTAAAAGTTCCTGTTGCTCTTTTCTTTCCTGCTCCGCCTTTTCAAGCTCTTTCTTCGTCTTTTCTATATTAGCTTCCAATTTAGCCTTTTTATCATTTGACTGACTTATCTTTTCATTTAACTGTGCAATTTGTTTATCAAAGCTTTCGATTTGTTCTTCAAGAGATTGTTTTGTCTTTTTATTTTCATTTAACTCATTCTTTTTACTCTTTAAATCGCTTTGAACGTCTTTTAGCTTTTCTTTGTTGGTTTTAGCCATTACAGGCATACCCGATGCAAATATAAGAGCTACCGCCAAAACAAACGCTATGATTCTTCTTTTCATAAATACTCTCCTTTACACGTTTAGGAACTTTCTTATCGAAAATCCGCTTCCTATCGTTCCTATAAGTATTCCGTATATTATAAAGAATAGATTTATCTTTCCTATAACCATTGAAGTAGGCGCAAGAGTGACACCTGCTGCCAAAGAAAGTGATGCGCCGCCCATTGACCCTATGACATAAAAATACACATTTCTTATGACAAGTGCGGCTATAACCGCTCCAAGAAGTCCTAAAATGCACCCTTCTATTAAAAACGGATATCTTATGTACCAATCTGTCGCACCGATATATTTCATAACGGTTATATCATTTCTTCTCGCATAGACTGTAAGTTTAGTCGTGTTAAATATTATAAACACACTAACAACACTTAAAACTGCAAAAATACCAAGACTGACCACCTGCAATAAACTGTCAAATTTAATTAAGTTATCAACGACGTCCTGCCCATACACAACGTCATAAACACCGTCAATTTGCTTTGCAAACTGATATACACTTTCAATATCCTCACTCTTTTTAGTCTTAACTATATAAGAATCTAAAAGAGGATTGTTTTTATCGGTATATCCGTTTAATATGTTGGCTTTTTCTCCCAAAGTTTCTTTGAAATTATCTAAAGCCATAGCTTTGGTTTCATATTCAACTTCGCTGACCGCTGAATTTCCTACAAGCTTTTGCCTTATCTCTTCTTTTTGATTTACGGCTACATCTTCGTTTATGTACACTTTAACCTGTAAATTCTGTTCTATTTCCTTTGTAATATAATTCACATTTATCGCAAGCACCAAAAATACCCCGATTATTATGAGTGCCGCCACAACAGAAATTATTGAAGCAAGATCGGAAGAGCGTCGTGTAGGGAAAGAGTGTAGATCTCGGTGGT
>CAMSGF010000108.1 GCA_947058225.1 uncultured Eubacteriaceae bacterium | reverse complement strand
CCAAGTGTAACACTCCGTACAGTTTCAAGATAGGTTAATTATACTTGCTTTCCGCCCCCTTAAGTAAATCACAACACCCTCCCCCACAAAAAACTTTCACAAAAATAACAAATATAATATAAACAAAACTAAAAAAGGAAGAAATAAACAATTTTATTTCTCCCTCTATTAACCTAATATATTTAAAAATTATCTATCCGAATATTTCATCCTGCCTTTGTCTTAGCTTTAAAGCATAAGAATTTGGGTCAAGGTATACTTTATCCATAGTAATAACCTCTCCCTTTTTAATATCGGAAAGCGCCTTGGTCTTATCGGTTATAAGCCCCTGTGGAAGTGCATTTAATGCCTTTGAGGTTTCATACGTGTCGATAGTTCCATATGTACAAAAGCCACCGATACCATCGATTAATTCGCCCTGTTTTATATCCTTTTTTGCAACCGCAATAGTTTCGCATACAGGTCCTGCAAGTGGAACAATCGTAGACTCTTGTTCAATAACCGCCCTTGCAGCAGTCAAAGGAGTTTCAAGAGAACATAAGTGATACGGTCTGTATAACACATAATTTGGTCCATCCCCCATTTCTATATACGAAAGCTCGTGTTTTACAAACGGAAGGTCGGAAGAAAATATAACAAATACTCCCGGAGCTATTCCCCTAACCCATTCAATCGTATTATAACTGTTTAAAATTCCGCCTTCTTCTTTTGTGGAAAGCACTTTTGTAATATCTTTAATCGAAGACTCAGGCCCATGTCCTCCTCTTACATCAGGAACAAATCCCGTTGCATTGGCCATACATGTCATCTCAACCATAGTCTTTGAACCATCCGTAAATGCACACTGCATTCTCGGTGCAACCCCCCTGCCTATAGCATAATGGTATAAACTTTCAGGAGTCGCCTCTATATCAACCTTATTATTTTTTCCCTTTCCAAACACTTTTACATCAAAACCAAGTGCATCGGCAAAGTCAAACAGTTCTTTTACAGCACCGGGTTCATCTCCGGCACTGCCTGTATAAACCACACCTTGATTATCCGCCATTTTTTTTAGAATAGGGCCAAATACAACATCCGCTTCAACATTTAACATTACAATATGTTTTTTGTTTTTAATCGCACTCACAGCAATTTGTGCACCTGCTTCATTTTCACCTGTCGCATCAATAACAACCTGAACAGATTCAGTTTCCGTTGCAACGTGAAAATTTTCACTTGCAACAAGCTTTCCCTTTTTCAAAGCATCTTCAGCGACACCTCTGTTGTTGGTGATGACGTATTGGTCTTTCTTAATATTAGATTTTTCAAATGCCTCTAATACCCTGTTAATGTCTGTGTCCACAACAACAGCCGGAATCATACCCTTCATATTGTTCATCTGACTGGTAAGTCCCCTGCCCATCTGACCCGCACCGACTATTGATGCTTTAATCTGATTTTGTTCTTCTTCAAGCTTTTGAAGCTTATAATTCATTCTAAGCATATTTTTCCCCTTATGTAAATAATTTTCATACTTATAAATCCCCCAATTTATAAGTATGGTGATACAAATTATACCACATTTTATCACTTTTTTACATTTTTAATTGAAATATAATATTAATTTAATATATTTATAAAATATTTTGTCATATAAAGGCATTTAACAATAAGAATAAAAGATTTTTAATATAACATCAAAACTTTAATTGTTATAAACCTATAATATTAATTATTATCTGTTATTCGTTATCTATTTTCATTAATTATTCATTACATCTAAAGACTTCTCAAGTCTTTAGTATCTTAAATTTTATTGCTTTAAAATATTATGAAGTAAATATATGTGTAAAATAGAAATATACGGGAGGCGGCGTGAAAGATAGCAAAAAAGATATACAAATGAATCGAAAATGGATGGAAATAGAAAAAGATATGGGAGGGGCGGCGGGTGAAGTGCAAAGCACTTCACTTACAGGCGAATTTCATTCGCCTGAACTTTTAAAAAGGAGAGATTTTAAAAATTAATTTTTAAAATCTCTCCTTTTTAAAAGCCGCCGCCCCTCCCACCCACACCAACCACCCCAAACTACTCTTCTTTCAACCTTCAAACAAAAAATTCATAACCTATTAACAGCACTAAATAGAAGATACAAAGTTTTTATAATCTTTTTCGGGTTAAACATACCACCTAAAAAACACCCATAAAATACATATCTTAACAACCCGCAAAACAAAAAAAGCCTCAAGTACACACTTAAGGCTTTTATAATTGTTAAATTAATGAATTTAGTCCTCTTTTATCTCAACATTTTCAACTATTTGGTTTACTTCTTCTTTTATTTCCTCTTCACTCTTATCTAAATCAGATTTAAGTTCTATTATTTGGTCAAACAAATCATCTATATCTTTACAAATATCTCCCCCAACCCCTTCATAACTGCCCTTTTCTTCATAAGATGCATAAATGGCTTTGCCCAGTTGGATATATTTTTTTGAAATTTGATAATCTAACTTTTCAATAGCTAATTTTTTCTTGCTCGCTTCAATTAAAACTCCCGTCTTTTCCTTTACATCTTCAGCAATGTCCTTCGCTTTATCAAAGGCCTGTGAGTCTTTTATTCCTTTGATTTTATCTGAAGCAGAATCTAAAATCACACTCGCTTTTTTCTTTATATCCATAACGATATCCTCCTATAAAATTTATAAACAGTATAACATATTTTTGTAAAAGTTTAAAGAATTTATTGCTTGTTTGTATAAATACTTTTTTTTAATTACATAATACAATCATGAATTTAATTTTATCAGGAGTTGTTTTATGAAAAATATTGACAGTGTTAACTTTTCATATGTTAAAACAAATGTGGATTTCACTTCGGTAGCAGGGCTTGAAGAAGTAAAAGAAGAACTCACACAGATAAGTGACTTTTTAAAAAATCCTCAAAAATATAAAAAATTTAATGCAAAAATACCAAAGGGAATATTACTGTACGGTCCTCCGGGAACAGGCAAAACACTCATAGCAAGAGCTTTGGCAGGAGAAACAAATGCAAGTTATATTTATTCATCAGGAAGCGAATTTATCGAAAAATTCGTTGGAATAGGTGCAAGCAGAATCAGAACATTATTCGAAAAGGCAAAGAAAAAAACTCCCTGCATCATATTTATTGATGAGCTTGATGCAATAGGTATAAGCAGAAGTACGGATAATAATTCTGAAAGGGACCAGACACTAAATCAGCTTTTAATTGAATTGGACGGTTTTCAGCAAAATGACGGGGTCATAGTATTAGCTGCAACAAACAGAATCGATATGTTGGATAAGGCACTTCTTCGCCCTGGCAGATTCGATAAGCACATATATATGCCAAACCCTGCAAAAAATGCGAGAGAACAAATTCTCTCCTATCACCTTAAAAATAAACCTGTAAGCAGGAGATTTAATAAAAATGCAATAATCTCAAAGACAAGCGGCTTAAGCGGAGCACATATAGCAAATATAGTAAATGAATCAGCTTTAATCGCAATAAAAAAGAACAAAAAACAAATCACTACTGAAATTATGGAAGAAGCACTTATAAAAGCCACTGCAGGACTTGAAAACAAGAGTATGGTCCTTGAAGAACACGACAAGAAAATAGTTTCATATCACGAAAGTGCACACGCTCTTGTAAGCTATTTTCTTACAAATAATGTTCCCGATAAAGTCACAATTTTACCGAGAAGTGAAGCTCTCGGCTTTGTATTAAACGGCTCTGACACAGAAGAAAAACTGCTTTCAACAAGGCAGGACTTATTAAATCAAATAACCATTCTCCTATCAGGCAGGGCGGGAGAAGAGATAATTTTTGATGAAATATCAACCGGAGCAAAGGAAGATTTAAACAAGGCCAATGAAATAGCTTCCCAAATGGTATGTTCTCTTGGAATGAGCAAATATAAAAACAAGACCTTTTCCATGGACAGAGATTTTGCTTTTTACGATAATATCAATGAAGAAATAATATCTATTTTAGACGAATGTTATTCCAATTCAAAAAAGATATTAAAGGAAAACAAAGAATTATTAAAGAAAATAGCAAAAAAACTTTACAAAAAAGAAGACTTAAATATGACGGAGATTAAAAGCATTTTGACAATGCCGGTCAGTGCTGAAAGTTAATATATGCTTTTATTAAATATTACATTAATATATATTTATGTGATAGTAAGTACGGGAGGGGCGGCGGCTTTTAAAAAGAGGTGATTTTGAAAATTGATTTTCAAAATC
>CAMSGF010000107.1 GCA_947058225.1 uncultured Eubacteriaceae bacterium | reverse complement strand
ACAATTATTACAATCATAGCTTGGCAATATTATAAAAAGCATATCAAAAACAGATATGCTTTTTTGTTATTTTATCAAGATAAATATTTTAACTATTTTTAAAATATTTTACACAATAAATTTTATATCTATACATATTGTACTTTAATTAAAATATCAAAATTTTTATTACATATATAAACAAAATTTTTTATTTTTACTATATTTTATTTTTCTATTTTGGTAAAATAATAATACTAAATATAACAAAAGGACACAAACAAAAGTAAATAAAGGAGTAAAAAATATGTTAAAAGATAAAGTTGCAATCATAACAGGAGGAACAAGGGGAATCGGGCTTGAAACGGTAAGGGTATTTAAAGAAAACGGTGCAAAGGTGATACTGTTTGGCTCAAGGAAAGAAACGGTCGATAAAGCACTTGACACATTAAAAAGTGAAAGTATAACAACTGATGGATATTACCCAAACTTAAATGATTATGATGATGTATCAAAGACGGTAAAAGAAATTTATGATAAATACGGACACATCGATATCCTCGTAAACAATGCGGGAATTTCCGCAAACAAAAAAATTGAAGAAACATCTTCGGCTGATTTTAAAAAGATTATGGACTTAAACGTAAATGCTATGTTTAATATGTCAAAGGCAGTAACAGAATATATGAAAAAAGAAGGAAGCGGCGTTATATTAAACACATCTTCAATGGTAAGCATCTACGGACAGCCTTCCGGTGTAGGTTATCCAACGAGCAAATTCGCAGTAAACGGAATGACAAAATCACTTTCAAGGGAGCTTGCACCGTTTAATATAAGGGTAAATGCAGTAGCTCCTGGGATAACAAAGACCGATATGGTCGCATCTCTTCCAAAGGAAATGATTGAACCGCTTATAAAAACAATTCCACTTGGAAGAATCGGAGAACCAAGAGATATTGCAAATGCTTTTCTCTTCCTTGCAAGTGACCTTGCAAGCTATATAACGGGAGTCATATTATCAGTTGACGGAGCGGCAAGAAGCTAAGGCTAATTCAAATAAAAACAAAAGAGATTAGAAAAACTAATCTCTTTTTTATTTTTATATATTTTATGTGTAATTTATTTTTCTTTATATTCATATATTCATTAACTTCTATTTTCCACTGACTTCTATTCAACCATTTTTAAATTCACAAAATCACCTAAAATAAATATTACAATTCCTTTCACATCACTCATAACCACCTTAAAATCATAAATAAATTTTTCACATTCATTTAAAAATATCCTCCTTTTTAAACTTTTCTTTAATATAAACTGAATTTCTTTTTGTTTTGTAAAAGCATCATTAATACTTCCCCTTTGATTAAATTTATCACACGCAAAAAATGATAAAACCATCATCAATATAAATAGCATTGCTAAAACTTTTTTCATAAAATAAATCCTCCTAAAATGCAATGTCTTATCAAAAAGCGTACTTTTTGATAAGACAAAAATAAAGAGGAAACAAATAAAGCTGAGAACAAAAACAATTGATTTTAGCCCTCATTTATAGTATTATATTAAAAATAAAGTAGCTATCAAAAAGTACACTTTTTGATAGCTATACTTATTTTCCCTTTTCCCCTTTAAACAAAAGCCTGTATTCCTTAACCCTTCTGTAAAACGTCGCTTCACTCATATCGCACAGTTTCAAAACCTTTTTAAAAGATATATTCTTCTTCTCCCACTCATCTACAATATCGCAAAACCCGCTTGGAACACTTTTTCTCGGCCTCCCAAACTTAACTCCCCTCTTTTTTGCAGCCTTAATACCCTCCTCCTGCCTTTTTCTTATATTATCCCGCTCATTTTCTGCAACAAAAGATAATATCTGTAAAACAAGGTCAGCTATAAATGTTCCCATAAGGTCCTTTCCCCTCCTCGTATCCAAAAGAGGCATATCAATAACACATATATCAACCCCTATTTTCTTGGTCAGTATATTCCACTGCTTTTGTATTCCCATGTAATTACGTCCGAGCCTGTCTATGCTCATAACACAAAGCAAATCTCCCTTTTTTAATATTGATAACATACTCTCATAGCTTGGTCTTATAAAATCTTTACCAGATTGTCTATCACAAAAAATATTCTCATCTCTAATTCCTAAATTTTTCAAGGCTATCCTCTGCCTGTCCTCATTTTGCTCCATCGTTGATACCCTTATGTATCCGTACTTTCTTATTCTTTCCATTGTTTTTCCTCCTTAAAATCTTAACAAAATTATAATAAATATTATGAGAGCAAAACACACCCTAAAAGATATAACCTCATAAATTTAAAACAGCCTTTCCTAAAAATTCCATAAATAAAAAAGACCTGCCGGAGCAAGCCTTTTAAATAATTTATAATAAGTTTAAATAGCTATCAAATTTATAAATTTATCCCTCATATTCAGGAACAATTCCGATTTCCCTCATCATATCAAAATGGTCTATTATATCCGCAGCGGCTCTCGTTCCGATTAAATCTGCCCCTGCTCTTAAAAATGCATACGCATTTTGAGGGCGTGGGAATTTCACACCGCTTACCTTTACTTTCGTATCAGTTCCCTTTAGTGTATCTATCATAACCATAACCTGATCCATAGTAGGTCCTTCAAACTGCCCCGTCGATGACTTAACGTAGTCAATTCCCGTTTCATTTGCAAGCTCACACGCAATTCTTATTTCATCATCGGTTAAAAAACACGTTTCTATTATCATCTTCGTGAGGACTCCCTGTGCAGCAGCCACATAATCTTTAAATTCCTGCTTAATCGCATCGTATTTTTTCTCCTTCATATTTCCGACATTCATACAGTTATCGAGTACAGTCGCACCCATTTTTACGGCCTCTTCCGTTTCAAACGCCTTTACCGCACTTGTTTGCTGACCGAATGGAAAAGAGATTCCCGCTCCTATTAAAAGGTCAGTTCCCTCAAGCTCTTCCTTTACAACAGGCGTCCAGTATGAAGAAGAAAAACAAAATGCCTTACAATTGTATTTTATAGCCTCCCTACAACCTTCTCTTATTTCAGCCTCCGTCAAAGTCTTTGGAAGAAGTGCATAATCAAAACACTTTCCAACTTCCTTTTTAGTCATTTTTGATAAATCTACTGCCATTTTAGTTCTCCTTTATTAATTTTTTTAATTTATTCTTGCTCATAAAATAATCAAAATCTATTCCGCATTCTCCGATATACCTTGGATTTACCGGGTTTTTCTTGTGGTCTCCATGAAAATCGGAACCGCCTGAAATTATATCCACTTTATCGGTGTAGTCTTTTTTTACCTTTGCGATGATTTCTTCTTTTGTCATATCACCCTCATAACACGTCTTGTCATATGTATATTCAGCCTCTATCCCATCAAGACCTGCATCAATTAAATTTTGAATGTACTCTTCTCTCGTTATAACCTCTCCGTTAAATACGGGATTATCCTTTATTAAATAAGGGTGTGCAAGTATGGCTATTCCACCTGCCTCGTGAGCGACCTTTATTATATTTATCGGGTTTGGTTTTCTCCTCCTAACCTGAAGCTCAGGAAGAGTTTTTGAAAGAATCTTCGATTCACTCCAGTCTTTCGTATATCCCTTTTCTGCCATAAGGTTAAAAATAGGCTTTTTTTGAATTTCATCCTCAGTTCTTTTCTGTCCGCCGTAGTTTAAAACCTCTTCCAAAGTAATATCACAACCCCATGCATTTACCTTATCCAAAAACTCCCTGTACGATTCAATCTTACTCCTTTTTATATCCTCTATAACTTCCTTAAGTTTTTCATTGTTCCAATCAAGACCAAACACGACTATATGGACATCATCGACATCAGTATCACAGGAAAATTCCATCGCCCTGAGCAAATGAACCCCTTTGGAAAGAGCATATTTTTCTATATCGACCTCTTTTCCATCAATATCAACGGTTTTCGGTGCGACAATATCGTGGTCTGAAATCGTAACTACCTTCATTCCGGCTTCTCCTGCCAAATCAATAAGCTCCTTTGGAGTGCAAAGTCCGTCTGAACGTGTGGTATGACAGTGCATATCACATAAAAAATTCGGCTTATTCATAACTTATCTCCCCTTTCCTCTTTGAAAAGAAATTAATATGAGCGTACGCAAGGTCGTAGACTTTGTCATATATGTACTTATCAAGCGTGAGCGGGTTATTCTCATCCTTATGTGATGAGGTATAATCATAGCAGGCACCGCAATAAGCTATCTTTAACGCAGTGGAGATATTGACTTTG
>CAMSGF010000106.1 GCA_947058225.1 uncultured Eubacteriaceae bacterium | reverse complement strand
ATTAATAAATATCGGTATGAGGTTCCATTAAAAACAGGGGTCAAAGAATTTTTAAATTTTAAAACAAAAAAAGGAATAACACTTTATTCCCTTTTTAGTATAAACCATATATTTAATAAATCTAATTTTAAATACTATATATAAATTAGATATCAAGGTCTGAAGAATTTTGATTTCCCGCAGACTTTCTAAGCTCCTTAAGCTCAACCTTGTTTTGTTCAAGAACATTTATCATCTCTCTTAATTTCCCCTGAACATCTTTTAATACAGCTGAAGAATAGTCTATTGAACCGACTCTGAGGCTTAATGCGTCTTCTTTTGCCTGCTTTGTAAGCTTTTGTGCCCTGTTATAAGCATTTCTCGTGATTTCATCACTGCTTACCAACTCTTTCATCTTCTGTTTAGCCTTTTCAACCATAATGGAAGATTCCTTCTTTGCACCTTCTATAATTGAAGATTCCTGTTGCTTTATGCTCATCGCATCCTTTAAATCATTAGGTAGCTGCATCTTTATCTCATCAATCAAATCGAGGACTGCATCCGGGTCAATCATAATCTTATTTGAAAATGGGACAGCCGCAGCAGTATCCACAAGGTCTTGTAACTTGTCCAATAATTCTAAAACTTTCATTTCTTTTACTCCTTAGTATATATTTTTTTTAATGCTTTTTCCACATTAGATGGTACAATTTGTGATATATCTCCCCCAAACATCGCTATCTGCTTGACGTTGCTTGAAGAAACATAAGTATATTTTGTGCTGGAAACAAAAAATACACTTTCAACCTCTTTGTTTAGCTTCCTGTTTATAGTCGCCATTTGAAACTCATAGTCAAAATCTGTAAGCGCCCTAAGCCCCCTTATCAATGTGTATACTCCTATTTTATCACAATAATCAGCCATTAAACCGTTGTATACATCAAATTCCACATTTTCACCCAAAGATTTGGTGCTTCCCTTTATTAGACTTAACCTCTCCTCAACCGTAAACGTGCTGTCTTTTTCCGGATTATCCATAATCACAACGTATATTTTATCAAATACTTTGCTGCTTCTTTTTATTATATCCAAATGCCCGTTTGTAATCGGGTCAAAACTTCCCGCATAAATTGCCTCTTTCAATTCTCATTCCTCCAAATTGTAGAAACTCAACATACTCAACGAATAGGTCTTTGATTTATACATTTTAAATCTACTTATTTTTTCATCAAAAGATATTTTCCTGTCGTGTTCGACAATTAATACTCCCTCTTTTTTTAGTATACCACATTTATCGATTTTTTCTATTATAAGTTTTATTTTATCATATTTATACGGAGGGTCAAGATAAATTATATCATATTTCGACTCACACGTATCTAAAAACGACAATGCATCCGTTTTTATTATCTCACATTCGTCAAAACATTTTGTTTTATTTACATTTTGTTTTATTAAATCTATCGACGCTTTACTCTTATCCACAAATGTTACAAATTCGCTCCCCCTGCTTATAGCCTCAATCCCAATCGCACCGCTTCCCGCAAATAAGTCAAGAACCCTCGCATCTATTACATAAGGCATTATTATATTAAATAAATCTTCTTTTATCCTGTCCGTTGTCGGACGAACCCGTCTGTCCTTTGGAGAATTTAAGTTCATTCCCCTCATCTTTCCTGCGATTACTCTCATAATATCTCCTAATTCCACGTTATATTTTTTGTTTCTAAAAAATATTTTTTATTTATATAATTTAAATACGTCCTATTCTCCTTTGTATTTTCTTCAAGCAAATATTCAACTGTATCAGCCGCTTTTACAAATAAATCGTTGTTTTCCATCGCCTTATATATATCAAAACTGCCTTTCCCGCTTTGCTTAAACCCGAGAATATCTCCTATTCCTCTCGTCTTTAAATCAAAAAGAGCAATTTCAAACCCATCAAAATTTCTTTCCATAAATGAAAGTCTTTCAATAACATTTTTTGATGAACTTGAACTTAAAAGGAAACAAAAAGACTGCTCATCTCCTCTACCAACCCTTCCCCTAAGCTGATGAAGAGTTGCAAGACCGAACCTGTCCGCCCCCTCTATTATCATAACATTGGCATTCTTATTGTCAATACCAACCTCAATAACCGTCGTGCTGACTAAGACTTGAATTTTGCCCGCATAAAAATCTTCCATTATTTTGTCCTTTTCATCTTCTTTCATCTTTCCGTGAATATATTCAATGGAATTTTTAGAAAAGAACTCTTTTTTTATACGGTTATACGTATCCTCTACAGACTCAATATCATCTGAATCAATAGATGGACAAACGACGTATACCTGCCTGCCCGCATCTATCTGCTTTAGTGCAAAATTATAAGTATTTTCATAATTATCCAGATTGTAATACTTTGTTTTTATGGCTTTTCTTCCCTTTGGTTTTTCATTTACAACCGTTAAATCTAAGTCCTTATATATGCTAAGTGCCAATGTCCTTGGAATCGGCGTTGCACTCATAACGAGGGTGTGAACACGCCCTCCTTTTTTCGTAATAAGCCCCCTTTGCTCCACTCCAAAGCGGTGCTGTTCATCTATGACACAAAGACCTAAATTGTGATATTCGACCGCTTTTGAAAAAACTGCATGCGTTCCGATTATAACCCCTGCTTCCCCCACTCTTATTTTCTCATACGCTTCATCTTTTTCTGCCTTTGTCATCTTTGAATGTAAAAAAATACTTTTTATATTAAATTTATCAAAAAAACCTTTTAAATTATCGTAGTGCTGCTTTGCAAGAATCTTTGTCGGAGCGAGCATAACACTTTGGTATCCGTTTAATGCGGCTAAATACAAGGCGTACTGTGCGATAACCGTCTTTCCGCTGCCAACATCACCTTGAATCAGTCTGTTCATCTTAACCCCTCTTTTTAAATCATCCTCTATCTGAACAAGTGCATTTTTTTGTGCATTTGTTAAATCAAACGGGAGTGATTTTAAGTATTCCTCTTTACCCTCTATCTTAAAAACATTTCCCTTTTCTCCGTAACTTAACTTCTTATTCATCGCTATTGACAGGTTAAAGCCTAAAAACTCATCAAAATCAAGTCTTTTTTTTGCCTTTAATATTTCATCTCTTCCGCTTGGCATATGTATACCGGCATATGCCTCATTTAAGCTTATAACATCTGCATCTTCCATAACTTTTTTTGGAATTACATCCTTTATATCAACAATCTCCAAAGACTGCCTTATGTATTTCCTAAGGAGCCTTTGATTGATTTTGCTCTTTGAGCTTAATGGATATACGGGGTTATACCCGACTTTTAACATCACATTATCATCTATTTTTGAAATCACAGGGTTTGCCATATCTAAATTATTCCCGTTTTTTACAACCTTGCCGTATAATTTATACATATGACCCTTTTTAAAGCTTCTTGAAATAAAGGGGTTGTTAAAAAAGGTAGCATAAAAAATACTACCTTCGTTTTTAAATCTAAGTTTAATCATAGAAAAGTTCTTTCGTATTTTGATAAGCCTTGAAGAAGAAAGATATTCCCCTTTAATCAAGACCTTTTTGTCAATTACATCCTTTCCTATGCTCTCTAATTTTGGAATATATTCATAATCTCTTGGCAGATAATTTATTAAATCACCCACCGTATATATTCCTAAATTCTCAAACTCCTCTGCCCTTTTCCCTCCGATTCCTTTTAGTTTAGTTAGTTCCATTTAAGGCTATTCCACGCTAACAATATAATAATATAGCGGTTGACCTCCGTTGTGTACTTCTATATCAATATCGGGATACTTTTTCCCGAGTTTCTTTGCAATTTTTTCCGCATCTTCCCTTTTTACATCTTCTCCAAAGTATAAAGTCAAAAGCTCGCTGTCCTCATCAACCATATCATCGACCAACGCATTTACTGCCTTTTTAATATCCTTTGTGGATAAGACAATGTCATCTCCGTTAAGAGCCATGATGTCACCCTTTTTGATTTTTTTATCTTTAATCGTGGTATCTCTCACCGCAAAAGTAATATTACCCGTCTTTACATCTTTTAACGCATCGCTCATAACTTCCACATTTTCTTCAATGGATGCACTCTCATTAAAGGCTATCAAAGCACTTATCGCTTCAGGAATAGTCTTTGTCTTTACCAATGATACGTTCTTTTCGCTTATATCCACAGCCTGCGTCGCAGCAAGGATAATATTTTTATTGTTAGGGAGTAATATATAATTTTTCCCATTTGTATTGTCGATAATATCGGTAAAGTCCTTTGTGGACAGATTCTTAAAAATTTAGGCGTTGATTATATAATTAAAGGCGGACAGACT
>CAMSGF010000105.1 GCA_947058225.1 uncultured Eubacteriaceae bacterium | reverse complement strand
AATTAAGAAACAGGAATTTTGTAATTTAAAATTAAATTTAGACTAGGTTAAAAAATATTAAGTTTATTTTAATAAATGTAAATAAATATTATTAAATTACTGTTACAATTAAAATATTATTAAAAGTGAATTGATTGTAGTTTTTTATTAAATTTTTCTTAAAAAAATTAGTATTATATTAAAAATTTGACAAATATTATATTTTACTTTATTGTTATTAGTAAAACAACGGGAGTTCTTTTTATTTATGCAAAAAAAACTGTTTAATAAAGATTTTCTTTTAGTGGTGATAGGACAGATTATATCTCTTTTCGGAAATGCGATTTTGAGATTTTCTTTGCCTTTGCATCTGTTGAGAGAAACGGGGTCCGGAACTCTTTATGGAATAGTAATAGCCTGTTCATCGCTTCCTATGATAGTTTTATCATTGCTTGGAGGGGTGTTGGCAGACCGCGTCAATAAGAGGAACATAATGGTTTTTTTAGATTTTTTGACAGCTATTGTTATGTTAGTATTTTTCTTTTTAAATTCTAAAGTAAATATTGTAGCATTATTAATAGTTACATTGATGTTATTATATGGAATTTCCGGAACTTATCAACCTACCGTTCAAGCCAGTATCCCATCTCTTACAACTGAAGATACTCTTCTTCCCGCAAACGCCTTAATAAATCAAATCGGATATTTATCAAGCCTTATCGGTCCTGTTTTAGGCGGTGTTCTTTACGGGAGTTTTAATATAGATGTTATAATAATAATAAGTATCATTTGTTTTTGTTCTTCTGCGGTTATGGAGATATTTATAAAAATACCATACGAAAAAAGAGATAACTCCCAAGGTGTTATTGCGATTGTGAAAGAGGATGTAAAAGAGGGGTATCACTTTTTAAAATATGATAAGCCCGCCCTTATTCAAATATGTTTTATAATTGCATCGTTAAATATGCTGCTTGCTTCGATGATTATTGTCGGAGGCCCCATATTAATAGTAAATATTCTCGGAATGAATGATTTTATGCTAGGCATAGCCTTTGGAATCGGTGCGGCAGGAGGGCTTACCGGTGGAGTTTTAATATCTATATTTGGAAAGCATTTAAAAAAAGAACATTCTTATAAACTGCTTTTTGGTTGTACTGTAGGTGTATTTATAATGGGAGTTGCAATTTTTATAGACCCTCCCGCATTTGTTGCATACGTTGTGGTGGTGATTATGAATTTTTTTGCAACTGCTTTTACCACTGCTTTTACCATACAAATTCTTTCAATCATTCAAATGGATACGCCATCTCATTTGATTGGAAAGGTTGTGGCCTGTGCTCTTGCATTTAGTAACTGTGCTCAGCCTATCGGACAGGCGATATATGGGTATCTTTTTGATTTGTTTTACAAAAATTCGTGGATAATTTTATTTGCTGCAACTATAATCGCTTTATTTATTACTATGAGGGCAAAAAAGCCTTTTAGCGAATTAAAAAAACAAAATGAGATATAATTAAATTACGTTTGTTTTATTGTAATATTAACAAAAGTGTTATATTATAATATCTAATGGAGATAGGATACAGGAGGATAATATGATTAGCAAGGACACTTTGATTTTAAGTAATGATACATACGATGTTTATGTGAGTAAAAAAGTTTTTATAGGGTATGTACTAAAAAAGTTTATGAAGGGTAAAGTTGTCGATTTAATTGAAAAAATTGATATAAACAAGGACTTATCTAAAAGAGAATTGGAGATGGCAGCGAGGTCTTTACTCGAAAATTAGTTTTCACAAAAACCTGACGTCTTAATATAATAGATTGAAAGCAAAATATATATTAAGGTGGTAGAAAAAATGAATTACGATTGTAATAATAATCAAAATCATTGTGGTTGCGAAAGAGAAGAAAATCATTGTTCTTATGACAGATTAAGCCAATGTGCTTGTGAAAAACCAAGCAAATACTCTTGTGAAAAACCAAGTCATTGTGGCTGTGAAAGACATGAAAGTTCTTGTGATTGCGATTGCAAAAAATGTAAAAAAGATTGTGAATGCAGAATTGTTAACACATCAAAAGGAAAAGTCATTTATTTCTTTGACTAATTAATAATAAAAAATAATGAGGGGATTTATCCCCTCTTTTTTATTTGTATTATAAATAAAAAATGGTATACAAAATTTTTATATACCATTTAAATTTTTTAATTATTTATAATATCTTCCACTTCTTTTATAGCTTTTTCAAGCTCATCATTTACCACTATATAATCATATTTATCTTTTTTTGACATTTCTTCTATTGCAATAGCAGTTCTAAGTTCAATTTCCGCACTGCTTTCAGTTTTTCTGTCCGTAAGTCTGTGCAAAAGTTCTTCTTTTGAAGGAGGCATAATAAAAATCATAACTATTTCATTGTTTTGTTCTTTCATTTGCATTGCCCCTTGAACGTCTATTTCCAGTATGACGTCAAAGCCTGCCTCTAATTTATCATCGATTTTTTCTTTTAATGTTCCGTAGTAATTATTAAATACGAGTGCGTATTCATAAAAAGCATTTTCTTTTATTTTCTTTTCAAATTCTTCCTTTGTAAGAAAGAAATAATTTATTCCGTCTTTTTCCTGTTCTCTGGGTTTTCTTGTGGTTGCGGAAACGGATAGAACGATATTTTCATTGTTATCTACGAGTTTTTTACATATTGTGCTTTTGCCGCTGCCTGACGGGCCGGATATTACAAATAATCTTCCTTTCATAATTACCTCTGTGTTGTTTTCTTTTATTTTATAATTTTAAAGTGTGATTTGCAAGTGGAAGTTTTGGTTTGTGTGTGATTTAGTGTGCAGCTTTGGTTTTAAGTATATGAGGTTTTTTGAAGTTTAATAAGCATTTTTTGTAGAAAAAGGTGGAGTAGGGGGGGGTGGGTAAAACAAGTAAAAAGGATGAGTCAAGCAGAAAAGGGAGAGAATTAATTGAATGTGGATGAATAATTTGTTAAATGTTGCTTATGTGAATAAGGATTTAGTGTGGTGATATTTTGCAAGATGTGAAAAATGGGAGATGATATGAGGCTTGGTGGGATAGATGGGGGAGGTGGGAGGTGTAGGTGGGAGGGGTAGGTGGGAGGGGCGGCGGCTTTTAAAGGAGGTGATTTTAAAAATTTATTTTTAAAATCACCTCCTTTAAAAGTTCAGGCGAATGAAATTCGCCTGTTAGTGAAGTGCGTTGCACTTCACCCGCCGCCCCTCCTCCGCTTTTCCCATTTGCTCCACCTTTCCCTCTCTTTTTTCTTTCCAAGCATTTTAAAAGGAATTAACTTTTCTCATAAATTAAATACGATTTAGAAAATAAATAATTATATTAAATTATAAAGCCTAAGATTTTTTACTCATTTAGTTCAATTTGACAATCTTCTACAAAATAATGTAAAATAAATTTACTTATAAAGTGAGGGGTTTTTTATGAAAAAAAAGTTTTTTTGTTCTTTTATGCTTTGTTTTTTATTTATAGCTTTATTTAATTCAAACATCTTTGCACAAGATTACAGATGGCCCGTTCAGGATACGACCTACCACGTAACAAGTCCGTATGGTTCAAGGGTGCATCCGATAACGGGAGTTGTAACTATGCATAAAGGCGTTGATTTGGTTGCAAATGTAAAATATATACTGGCGACGAAAGATGCCACTGTTATACAAACAGGGACAGGATACAGCGGAGGAATGGGCAATCACATATTTTTAGAGCATAAAGACGATAAAAATCATTCAATTTATATGCACCTTGATAAAATATATGTAAAAAAAGGACAAAATGTAAAACAGGGGCAGATTATAGGCTATATGGGGACAACGGGAGCATCTACAGGAGTACATCTTCATTTTCAGTTGGAAAAAGCTCCGAACTATTCTCTTATGAATCCAAATCCCACTTCACGTCAATATGTATATAAAAATTCTCATACACATTCATACGTATATAAGACGACATTTGACAAAAATACTCACCCACACAGACAGGTTAAGGCTTGTGTCTGTGGGAAAACAAAGGAAACGGACGATGAAGTTTACGGGCTTGTTACCGGTTGTGATAAGTGTAAGCCCGTAATATCTACGAAAACGGGGAAAACTTCCACTGTGACTTATAAGACGATAAAGTGGAATAAAATAAAAAATGCAAATACATATCAATATTATTTATATCAGGTTGATAAAAAGTATGCTGCCTCGTATTCAACACAGTCAGGCGAAATTTCTTCAAATCAAATTACACTTAAAAATTTATTGCCCGGGAAATACAGCTTTTATGTGAAAGCGAAAAATACTGCCACATCAAACTGGCAGATATCCAGCGACTCCAGCACTCCCGGTTCCGTCACAT
>CAMSGF010000104.1 GCA_947058225.1 uncultured Eubacteriaceae bacterium | reverse complement strand
GATAATCATTTAAGTTTACATTTAACATAATCTGATAACTCGTAATTAGTATTCCAACTGCAATTGGAAGGTCATAATGCGTCCCCTCCTTTCTTACAGATGCAGGAGCAAGGTTTATTGTAATTTTGCCATCCGGCATTTTAAAAGCATTGTTTTTAATTGCTGAACTTACTCTTTCCTTTGCCTCTTTGACAGACGTATCGCAAAGCCCTACAACGCTTATGCAGGGAAGTCCTTTATCTATAATATCAACTTCTACATTTATTATCATTGAATCTATCCCCAAAAGACACGCACAGTTTATTTTACTTAACACTTAGAACATCTCCTTAAATAAAATTATAATTTTATATTATAGAACATTTGTTTGAGTGTCAATATTATATGTCATTTTAGTCATAAAAATGTCACAAATATCTTAAATAGTTTACAAAGAAAAATTAAAAACAGATGAAAAACATTGAAAGTGAAAGAGATAATGCTATAATATAGCAATACTTAATATTTAAGGAGAATAATTATTTTATGAATACACATAAAAAACGTCATATTTTAAGGAATATAATCATCGGTATAATAGTAATACTGTTATTTGTACTTTTCTTTGTTGGAAATTATTTAACAAACTATGCAATCGCAAGGTCAGGAGATGGCGGCAACAGACAGGTTTTCCAAGATGAGAATATAAATCCCGAACATAAAAAAGAAATACCCGTAAGCAAGGGAGAAAATAAAAATATAAATCCGATAGATGCTTTTGCAAAAAAAGTGAATATAACATCGAATGATAATTTAAAGCTTGAAGGCAGTTATTATGAGAAGCAAAAAAGTCATAACTGGGCGATTGTAATACATGGCTACAGAGGAGACCACAACGGTATGTCATCTTATATAAAAGCCTATTACAATAAAGGCTTTCAGGTTTTGTCCCCCGATTTAAGAGCAAGCGGGAAAAGTGAGGGAGATTATATCGGAATGGGATGGCTCGATAAAGATGATATCCTCTTATGGACAGATTGGATATTAAAAAAAGACAAAGACGCAAAAATTGCAATTCATGGGGTTTCTATGGGAGCTGCAACGACGATGATGGTTTCAGGGGAAAACACTCCGGATGCCGTAAAAGTCTTTGTGGAGGACTGCGGATACACGAGCGTATGGGATATATTTTCATCTGAATTAAAGCTTCGTTTTAATCTCCCCGAGTTTCCGATTATGTATGCAGCGAATATAATCTCTGGATTCAAGGCAGGATATAATTTTAAAACCGCTTCCGCTTTGAAACAAGTAAAAAAATGCAAAAAGCCGATGCTATTTATTCATGGAGATAAAGACGACTTCGTTCCGTTTTATATGTTAGATGAACTGTATCAGGCAAAAAGCGGCAATAATAAGAAAAAAATAATCGCAAAAGGAGCAGGCCACGCCGAAGCAATCAGCACTATGGGATATAAATACTGGGACGAAGTATTTTCTTTTATAGATAAATATATGGATATAAATTAGAAAATATTGATATAAAAATTTAATATGAAGTATATAAAATATATATACAAAAAAATTAACAAAGCATTTGTTTATTAAAAAATATTTGCAAAATTTATCGAATTAATATAATATTAAAATCGAATTATTTTAAATTTGGAGGAGAAAATATGTATAAATTAGTTGCAATAGATATAGACGGGACTCTTTTAACTTCAAAAAAAGAACTGACTGAACCGACAAGACTTGCACTTAAAAGAGCGAGCGATATGGGAGTGATTGTTCTTCCATGCTCTGGAAGGAGTCCAAGCCTTTTAGATAATATTCTTGAAAAGTTTGGATTTGAAGTTCCAATCGGTGCATTTAACGGAGCGCTTGTTTTAAAAGGAGAAGAGCCTTTATACGAAAAGGCTATGGACAAAGACGATGCATTAAGGGTATATGAAGAGGGGATAAGACAGGGGGCGACGATAGTTTTTTGGACAACGGATGGAAAGTTAGCATTTGATAAGAATGATGAATTTGCCAATCAATATGTAAATTTAAACCCTAAAAAGATGGATATTATTTTATTAAAAGACCATATGGAATTATTTGATGAAAAAATAGCTAAAATAATATGGATGAACACTCCTGAATATGTTTCTGAATTGGTGCCAAAGGGAGAAGAATTTGTAAAAGGAACAAATGTCATATGTGCGACAAGCCAGCCTTTTTTACTTGAGTTTACACATACCGATGCGAACAAATCAAAGGCAATAGAAAGCCTATGCAGGACCTATAACATAGATTTAAAAGATACTATTGCAATAGGAGATGGATTTAACGATATTCCTATGATTGAGTTTGCGGGCCTTGGAGTTGCGATGGACAATGCACCTGATGCAGTTAAAAAAAGCGCTAATTACATAACTGCTTCAAATGACGATGACGGAGTAAAGCAGGTTTTTGATAAATTTATATTCGGAGAATAAAAAATGCAAAAAATACTACTCAGTGAATTTTGTGAAGTGCTTGATTTGGAAGTGCTTTACGATAAAGGAGAAGAATATATAACACTTGACACTCCTTTTATCACAAGACCGGGTATACAGCTGACCGGATTTTATGACTACTTTGACAATGACAGAATTCAGTTTATAGGAAATGTAGAACACGCATACTTAGAACATTTAACCAATGAAGAAAGGTTTATAAGGCTTAAAGATTTATTTTCTCAAAATCTTCCCTGTGTCGTTTTAACAAGAAGCATAGATGACATTTCAAGTTATGTAAGAGCGGCAAAATCGTGCGAAATGCTGTTGTTTAAAAGTAAACACAATACGAATAAAAGTATAAACACGACAGTAACATATTTGGAAGAAATTTTTGCACCGAAAATGCAAACTCATGGCGTATTATTGGACGTATCGGGTGTAGGTGTGTTAATAACAGGCCAAAGCGGAATAGGAAAGAGTGAAATTGCCCTTGATTTAGTTCAAAAAGGACACAGGCTTGTAGCCGATGATTTAGTTACGCTTACAAGAAGAAGGGATAGGGTAATAGGAAGCTGTCCAAAGATACTTCAGTATTTTATGGAAATAAGGGGAGTTGGAATAATAGATATAAAAGCACTGTTTGGAATGGGCTCTGTCAGAGAGTCAAAGACGGTGGACCTTATTGTTGAAGTGGAAAAATGGGACGACCACAAGCATTATGAAAGACTTGGGACAGAATATAAGACGCAGGAATTTTTAGGAATGAGTATAAACAAGCTAACTGTTCCTGTAGTTCCGGGAAGAAATATGTCTACTATTATAGAAACAATCGCAAGGAACTATCGTATCGCAGGAATGAACTACAATGCAGGAAAAGAATTTTGCGAAAGAGTTGAAAAATATAATAACGACCATAGGATATGGGAATAAAAATATTTAAAAACAAGGATAAAATTATAACAAAAGAGGGAGTTTCCCTCTTTTATTTTTATAAATAGAAAATTATTTTTTATATTCACTTTAGTGAAGATAAAGGGTCTTTTTTATATAATGTTTTGCTGATAGTTATGTTTGTTTGTATAAGGTAAGCAAAATGCACTGTTTTGTGCAGTGGACTATTCAAACACCACAGGGTTTACCGTAGTTTTTATGCGGCAGAATAATCTCTCCGATTATTCTTTGAGGAACAGTGCAATCTTATTCTACCCTATATTATAATGCTTTAGTATATCTTATTTGTTTTGCTTAAAAAACTAATCTATTGCTATTTCTTTATATTTTCTTTCAAAAGATTCCACACTGTTTGTTATATATTTTTCTATTTGCTTATTTATAGAACGACAGTTATATTCACAAATGTATTTAAACTTTTTTAAAAGTTTCTTATCAACTCTTAAAGTGTATTTTACAATATTTTCATTCATTTTATACCTCTAAATACTTTCCATATCAGCTTTTTCAACTCCATCGATTATTAATTTCATCCCATCCATTACTCCGTATTTATACAATAATTTATCATATATACATTCTCTGCTATAAATAGCATCGGAATATTTTTCAAATGAATTTATAATTTTATATGAATTGTTATATTTTTCACTTAATTCATCATAAACCTTATCAATTTCTTTTGAATATTTTTTATAATCTTTACTTTTCATAATACTTGTTTCTATTTTACATCTTCTTGCGTCAAACATTCTCAATATCATATTTTCGCTTTCCATTTCATCAAATTCCTTTTTTAATTGTTTTAGTATTGTTTTGTAATCCGGTCGCATAATTTTTCCTCCTTATTATTTTCTAGTGTTCATTATGAACACTGTAATTAATATGAATTATAATGTACAATTAAGACATTGTCAAGCACTTTAGGAGGAATTATGAAATTTAATGAAATTTTACACAA
>CAMSGF010000103.1 GCA_947058225.1 uncultured Eubacteriaceae bacterium | reverse complement strand
AGCTTACTAGATTAATGGTTAATAGGCAGGTGTTTTAGAAAATATAGTGTAACATAAAAATAAGCACCAATCTTTCGATTGATGCCTGTAATTTACCTTTTTAATGTCATAAATACATTAAGTTATTTATATTTTCTTATCGAAACATAACATTTTAGCTTTTTTTCTATATTTGTTTAATAAACAATTAAAAATTACTTTTCTTTATAAAGAAATATGATTTTGGATGGTCGCAAACAGGACATTTTTCAGGAGCGTTCTTTCCGACAACCGTATGACCACAGTTGCCGCATTCCCAAACAACTTCTTCATCTTTTTCAAATACTTTGTTATTTTCAATGTTTTCTAAAAGTTTTAAGTATCTTTCTTCGTGAGTTTTTTCTATAGCTGCGACCTGTTCAAATAAAACTGCTATATCATCAAGACCTTCTTCTCTTGCATCTTTTGCAAAATTTTTATACATATCGGTCCATTCGAAGTTTTCTCCATCAGCAGCATCTTCTAAATTTTCTTTTGTTGAGCCGATTCCGCCCGCTATTAATTTAAACCACATTTTAGCATGTTCTTTTTCGTTTTCAGCTGTTTCAAGAAAAAATTCTGCTATTTGATTATAGCCTTCTTTTTTTGCTTTGCTCGCATAGTATGTATACTTATTTCTTGCTTCGCTTTCCCCGCTAAACGCACTTTTCAAATTCTCTAATGTTTTCGTTCCTTCTAATTTGCTCATAACAATACTCCTCTTATTTAATTTGTTTTATTGTATCATATATGGAAAATTTTTACAATACTATTTTAGAATCATTCTAAAATATTTTTTTTGATATAAAATACTTTATACGACATTTTTTTTACAAAAAGTAAAGTAAAATATAAAAAAAAGGAGAAAATATGAGAACTTTCAAGATTGAGCGAAACGGTGTACTTATAATATTTTTTATAAGCATTATTTTACAATTATTATCTGTCATAACAAAATCCGGTCCATTTAAAGTTATATCTCCATTAAATGCAAGTATGTGGGAACATATGAAGATGATGTTCTTTTCCGGATTTATATTTATGATAATAGAAATATTTTTAAAGGTAAGTGAAAACAAAAATTTTTTTATAGCAAAATTTATATCGCTTATTACTTTAACACTCAGTGTGCCGATGCTTTATTATACATATTCAAACTTCATCGGCAAGTCTTTGCCTATTATTAATATCATAATAGACCTCCTTTGTGCAACAGTTTCACAATATGTAAGCTATAAAATTTTAAACAAAAGTGAAACTGTTCCGGTCAAAAGGCAGATTGCGAGTATCTGTGCGATAATGTTAAATGTGTTTATTCTTGTGTATTTTTCATTTAATCCGCTAAACACACAGATATTCGCAGTGTAAAACAACAGCTTATGCTGTTGTTTTTTTTGTTTATAAAATCAATCAAAAACACTGGCTATGTCGGTTCTGATTATATTTTTAAGATATGGTTGGGTATTTGGTTTAAGGTATTTTTTGTTTTATTCTATTTTATGTAAAGTTTGATTTATGAATTTGTTGAAGCAGTATTTTGTTTTAACGATAATATTTCACAATAGATATTATATTTTGGTGGTCATTTGTATAAAATTTAATTTGTGGATTTGTCGTGGTTGTGTTTTATAATATTATGTGATTATGATGTTGTATGGGAGTTTTTTTATAAAAGTGAGGGTTTGTTTTGGTTATTTAAAAATAAAAACAAAGGCAGTAGTTTTTTAGATTACAGTATTGTTTAAGTATGATATTTTTTATAAGTATAGATTTTGTTGGTTTGATGTGAAAATAAGCTATGAGGGGAAATAAAATTTAAAGTTTTGTAGAGTGTGGGGAGGGGCGGCGGCTTTGAAAAAGAGGTATTTGAAAAATTTATTTTTCAAATACCTCTTTTTAAAAGTTCAGGCGAATGAAATTCGCCTGTAAGTGAAGTGCAAAGCACTTCACCCGCCGCCCCTCCCATATCCCTATACTAACGCCGCAAACAGCCTAAGCACACTTTGATATAACTTTCCTATAAATAATGTTCTGCAATCTTTTAGTGTTATCTCTCTTGAGCATTTAAACGTATCAATATAATCTTCTTTTAATGTCTTTAATGCACTCGATTTATACATGTATACCCCACATTCAAAGTGTAAATATAAGCTTCTGAAGTCAAGGTTAATCGTTCCAACCGTTCCGAGTTTGTCATCAGCTAAAAAACTTTTTGCGTGAATAAAACCGGGTTTATATTGATATATTTTAACTCCTCCTTTTATAAGCTGAGGATAAAATGACTTTGTAAGTGCGAATATCGTCTTTTTATCAGGGATTTCAGGTGTTATTATCCTGACGTCAACTCCCCTTTTTGCCGCAAGTGTAAGGGCAGTGCTCATTTCATTATCGATGATTAGATAAGGTGTTGATATATAGACGTAGTCTTTTGCATTGTTTAAAATATTAAGATACACATTCTCTCCGACTATCTCTTCATCAAGTGGGCTATCACCATAAGGCTGAACGAATCCGTCATCTTCAAATTCAAAGTCATTAAAAACATTCGGACGGTATTTTTCATAAGTTTCCGTCTCCTGCCTTACACAGTCCCACATCTGTAAAAACATAAGGGTAAACGTCCATACAGCTTCTCCCTTAATCATAACGGCGGAATCTTTCCAATGTCCAAATCTGACAGTTTCGTTTATATATTCGTCAGCAAGGTTTATCCCGCCTGTAAATGCAGTGTGTCCGTCTATCACTAAAATTTTCCTGTGGTCTCTGTTATTCATAACCAGCGATATAAAAGGCTTAAACGGGTTGAATGCGAAGCATTTTATTCCCTTCTCTTCCAATTCTTTGTAATAATGACCGTTTAATGTGCTGAGTGAACCTACATCGTCATAAATCATCCTTACATCGACGCCTTCTTTTACTTTTTCTTCCAATATATTTAGTATGCTGTCCCACATCTTTCCATTATGAACAATAAAATATTCCAAAAAGATATAATGCTTTGCTTTTTTTAATTCTTTAATCATATCCACAAACGCATCATCTCCGAGTTTGTAATACTTAGTCTTTGTTTTTTTGTAAATGGGCGAGTTTGCATAGTCTGAGAGATATTTTGTCTGATTTGCTATTATTTTGTTATCTTCTTCTAATTCGTTGATGACGTTGTTATTTTGAATAAGAAGAGCATTTGTTCTTTTCCCGACCTTTTCAAGTGCAAATCTTAGCTTTCTCGAAGGTCTTTTATTTCCACCTATTGCAAATGCCAAAACTCCGCAAAACGGAAGAACAAAAATTAATATAATCCAAGCCAATTTATACGCAGGATTCAAGTCTTTAAAATTAATATAAAGCACCATTAAAATTCCTGCGATAACACTGAGAATATATAAAACATTAAAATATTCTGTAAACTTAAAAGATATAAATATTATTAATGCAAATTGCAGTATGAGCAAAAGACCGAATATTACAAATCTGCTGAAAATTTTTTTTAAATATTTCATAAATAACTCCCTTGGCTAATTAATATGTATTATAACACAGTTTTTCTTTTTGATGATTTATTTTAAAAAAGTTTTGTATTTTGCTTTGTTTAATTTTTAGCATTTTATACGATATAATATCCTTGTATTTATTTAAAATAATGGTATAATATATTTAATTTAGGAGGGCATATGATGAAAGAAAATAAAGAGAACTTCCAAAAACTTGAAACAACTCAAAACGGAGATGATTTGAATATAAGCGAGGGTGCGATTACATCTATTATATCTTTGGTCGCATCTGAAATTGATGGAATAAGCGGATTTTGCGGTGGGATTGTAGATGGGATAGGTGGTTTCTTTTCAAAGAAAAACCAGGCAAAAGGAATAAAAACATTTATCTGCGATAAGAAAATTATTATAGATATGTCGATTATAATAAAAAACGGATATTCAATTCCTAAAATTTCAAAAAAAATAAAAGAAGAAGTTAAAAAATCTGTTGAAACAATGACAGGATATAACGTAGTGCAGATAAATATATATATAGATGGAATAGAGTGTTAGCTACTTAGTTTTTTTAATCTCAAAAAAAGCGCCTGATAACAGGTGCTTTTTTGATGTGTTTGGTAAGGTTGAATGTTATGGTACTTTTAAATTTAATTAAGAAACACTTAAATTAAATGACATATTGTAAATATTTCGTACAGTGTATTTTGAATATTTTATACACATTAAGATAAAATCACATGCACTAAATTATAAAAAAAATACATTAAATTATAAAAAGTATGCTATAAATGTATGCGGTTTTTATATAGTTTTCAAAAATTTAGTTGTTTATTAATTTTATTTTACATATGTGTAATTTTAAATCACAAAAAGATTAAAATAAAACATAGATTAAAATTATTAGTACATTAAAATTTTAAGTGAAAAAAGCTATATATTCTTTATTGTAAGTTTTAATTTATTAATGCAATATTAT
>CAMSGF010000102.1 GCA_947058225.1 uncultured Eubacteriaceae bacterium | reverse complement strand
GGCCACCCGGAACAGGTTTTCATCCGCCGCCTCGACCTCAACCTGAGCTACCTTTTATAAAAACATCGCATAAAACCTTGTAGCTGACAAGTCTTGCGGGAGATATCTTTTGTGTAACAGCCATTTATTAATTATCCCTTGAAATTAATACAAGACGAAGAAGCTGGAGGATACTTGTAAGGAGTGCCGCAACGTAAGTCATAGCCGCCGCAGATAAAACCTTCTTTGAACCTGTTATTTCCCCTGAAGAAACTATATTGCATTCTGTGAGCATATCTAACGCTCTCCTGCTCGCATTAAATTCAACTGGGAGTGTTATAAGCTGAAACACAACACACGCACTAAATAATATTATCCCGATATTTACAAGGTGAGAAAATGAAAAAACAAGTCCCAACACTATAAAAAACCAGGATGCAGAAGTTGAAAAATTCACAATCGGCACGATTGAATTTCTTATTACAAGCGGTGCATATCCCTTTTCGTGTTGAAGAACGTGTCCAAGCTCGTGACTTGCAATACTAACCGATGCAACCGAACTTCCATGATACACTTCCTCAGAAAGCCTGACGACCTTTTTTGACGGGTCGTAGTGGTCTGTGAGTTTGCCGCCTGTAACCTCTATTGAAACATCATTAATTCCATTCGCATCGAGTAACCTCTTTGCACATTCTCCACCTGTCATTCCCGACGAATTTGGTATTTTGGAATACCTTGAATAGTTTGAATTTACCTTTGCACTTGCCCATATACTCAAAATTATCGCAGGTATCATAAGGTAATAGCTCATATAATAATCAAAATACATCTTCTTTCTCCTTTATATTTATTTAAAAATCTTTCCTATAATATCTTTATTCCCGTTTATAAAATCTGTGGCACTCATCTCTCTTTTGCCCTGCATTTGAAGTCTTGTAATGCCGATAACATAATCATCACAGGAAACTTCAATGCACTTTTCTTTCTTATTATACTTAATTATTGTACCACTTTTTACATCGCTTACATCGTTTTTTACAAAACTTTCACATAACTTCACTTTTTTTTCATCTATAAAAGCATACCCGGTATAAGAAGAATAAAGCCCTCTTATAAGATTATGCACATTCCTCGCACTGCTTTCAAAATTTATATGAGAATCTTCTTTTGAAATTTTCTTCGCATAAGTTGCTTCACTCTCATTTTGCTCGATTTTTTCTATTTTATCAATATCCTCAAGCGTTTTTAAGATAAGTTTTGCTCCGATTTCACTGACTTTATCCGTCAGATTATCGGCATTCATATTCTCGTCTATTAAAATTTTCTCTCTGAGCAGCATATCTCCCGTATCAAGCCCCTTATCCATTTGCATAATCGTAACTCCCGAATAAGAATCTCCATCTATAATCGCAGTATTTATCGGAGATGCTCCCCTTAGCCTTGGAAGATATGAAGCGTGAATGTTGATACAGCCGTATTTTGTAAGGTTTAAGACATTTTCCTTTAACAGCTGTCCATACGCACAAACCACGATAACATCAGCACCAAGTTCCTTTAAAATTTTTACATTCTCTTCATCACTCACCCTTTCAGGCTGAAACAACTTTATGTTATTTTCCTTTGCAAAAAGCTTTATCTTTGATTGCTTTATCTTCTTTCCCCTTGAATTTATCCTATCGGGATTTGTAACAACCATAAGCACATCGTGATATTTATTTATCTCCTCAAGCGGCTTTAACGAAACATCGGCAGTTCCCATATAAATTATACGCAAAGGTCTATTCCTCCTCTTTTAATGCTTCAATTTCTTCTTTGGTCGGTGTAACAAGCTTATCTATATACATCACCCCGTTTAAATGGTCTATCTCATGACAAAGTGCCTTTGCAAAAAAAGGCGAATCACTTTTTATATAAATTTCTTTGCCATTTTCATCGAGAGCGCTCACTTCAACACAATCAGGCCTTCTCGTGTAACCGCTTCTTTCAGGAACGCTAAGACACCCTTCAACCGATAAAACTTCATTCTCACTTTGCTTTTCGATTTTCGGATTTATTAAAACAACATCTCCTTTACCAACATTTACAACTATAACCCTCTTTAAAACCCCAACCTGAACTCCTGCAATTCCCGCACCTCCTGCATCGTGCATCGTTTCTTTCATATCTTCGATTAATTCTTTAATTCTGGGCGTTATCTCTTTAACGGTCTTACTCTTCTTTCTTAAAATCTCATCGCCTTCAACTCTTATATTTCTAAGTGCCATACTGTATTTCCTCCTCATTTTATAACAGTGTCATAGGATTTATTTCCACAAACACACTTGATTTCATATTTCTTTTAAAATTATGAAATTCCTTTCTTATTTGTTTTTTTATTTCATCTGCGACTTTATATTTCACAAGCACGTGCATGGTGTACTTATTTTGAAGCTTATATATAAATGCCTGTGTCGGCTTATATATTTTAACATCTTTTTTATTTTGTACCAAATCTGATATTTTTTTGTATATTTTTTCACATTCTTTTATAGAAACAGCCTCGTCTTCATTTGAAACAAATATTCCAAGAATTTCAGAAAACGGAGGATAGTCCATTTTAACTCTATATTGTATTTCATACGCGTAAAAGCCTTTGTAATTGTTAAGGGCTGAAAAAATGAGAGTCTTGTTCTTTGGCTTATACGTCTGCATTATGACATTTCCCTCTTTATCACTCCTGCCTGCTCTCCCAGATGCCTGTGTGCAAAGCTGAAAAGTCCTCTGCCCTGCATTTATATCGGGAAGATTAAGTGCATAATCGGCAAGAATTATCCCAACCAACGTTACATTCTTAAAATCATGTCCTTTTACGACCATTTGCGTTCCGATTAATATATCGGCATTTTCCTCGGCAAATTCCTTTAAAATATTTTCCATTGAACCCTTTTTTCTCGTCGTATCAAGGTCGAGTCTTAAAACCCTGGCATCTGCAAAAAGCTCTTGAATCTGGTCCATTATTTTTTCTGTGCCTTTGCCTAAAAAGTTTATCTTTTTGCTCCCGCACGATGGACAGGTAATAGGTTTTTCCTTTGTATATCCGCAGTAGTGGCATTTTAACAAATTTATATTTTTATGATAAGTAAGCGACACATCGCAGTTTGGACATTCTTCCGTATAGCCGCACACAGGACAAAGAACAAACGTATTGTATCCTCTCCTGTTTAAAAATAAAATGACCTGCTCATTTCTCTTTAACCTGAGTTCTATCTCATCTTTTAACTTTCTGCTTATGGGAAGCCTGTTTCCTGTCCTAAGCTCATTTGCCATATCCACAATCTCCACATTCGGAGACGGCTTTTTGTTCGTCCTGTGTTTCATCTCAAGGAGTGTATATTTCTTTATCATAGCCCTGTAATAACTTTCAATGCTCGGTGTCGCACTGCCGAGAACCAGCTTTGCCCCTGTTATATCGCTTATGTAGTTTGCAAGGGAAATTGTGTCATATCGTGGTGTGGAGGATGATTTATACGTATTTTCATGCTCCTCATCTATTACTATAAGTCCTAAATTTTTAAAAGGCATAAAAATCGCACTTCTCGCCCCAAGCACAACATCGGCTTTTCCCTTCCTAACCTTATCCCACTCCCTTATTCTTTTGGATTCAGGTAGCTTTGAATGCATTATCGCCACTTTTCCCCCAAATTCATCGTAAATACTTTTCATCATCTGCGGAGTCAGTGCAATTTCAGGAACTAAAAACAAACATTGTTTTCCCCTCTTTATCGCCTCTTTAAACATATGTATATATACTAAGGTTTTCCCACTTCCCGTAACCCCATGCAGCAAAAATTTATTATTCTCGCTTTTTAAATATTCGTTTAAAACACTTTTTTGTTCCTCATTTAACGGATATGTCTTTGTTTTTTCATACTTTAAAAACTCTTCTCCCTCTTCCCTGAATTCCTGCTTAATAAGACCCATTTGAATGAGTTTATTTATCGTAGCCCTGTCTGCACCGAAATTTCCCTTTAACACAGAATATTCAATTTCTCCCTCTTTTACGGCATTTAAAACAGATATTTGCTTTATGGCATTTTTACGAACCATACTTAAATATTCATCTATCGTTTTAAACTTTCCCGAAAGCATAATATATTCTTTTTTTATCTCGCTTTTTGCATAAAAAGAAACATCGCTTTTAACTTTATTTTGCTTTATATAAGAGTATATCCTATCCCTTATTTCCATTTTTGGAACAGATAGCTTTTTACTTAAATATTCTATTGTCGCTTTACCTTTTCTATTCTCTATAAACGATAAAATTTCATCATCTTTGAAATTTTCTCCCTCTTTGTCATACATATCATCGCAAATGGAAAAATACTCTTTTTTTATAACATGTTCCATAGACGGAAGAATCGGAGAAAGACTTTGAGCGTACGTACAAAAAAATTCCTCCCTCATAAACAGTGCAAGTTTAATCAGACGACGCGGGAGAATATCGCGGTAGAGCCGGAAGAAGCAAGTCAGAATATC
>CAMSGF010000101.1 GCA_947058225.1 uncultured Eubacteriaceae bacterium | reverse complement strand
TATTCTTCATTATGATGACCTTTATATATGTGATTTTCACAGGATATTTCTTTTTTTGAGAGTATATCATGAAGTGTTTTACATCCGTCGTAGAAGTGCCCTTCGTCTTTATCTCCACTGTCAAGATATACTTTTATATCACTTGAAATATCATTTGTCTTTGCTATGGTGATAGGGTCATATTTTTCCCACACTGACTGAGTAGGGAAGTAAGGCTTATCTTCATCTTCTAAATTTAATTCTATTGCAGGCATATGACCTCCTGCTTTTGAAAAAATATCCTGATGCCTAAAGAGGTTATGAAGTGCTGCATAGCCTCCGGCGGAAGCTCCTCCTATGTATCTTGCATTTCTTGATTTTATTGTGTTAAACTTTTTATCAATCAGTGGTATTACTTCTTTTATTAAATAATCTTCGTACATACCTACATTTATCGTAATTTTGTTTGAACTTAAAACCTTTCTACATTTGGATGCTGAGTTTATACCCCTGCTGTTTTCGATTCTCGGACAGACTATAATGAGTGGTCTTATTTTATTTTCTTTTATCATTTTGTCAGCTTTTTGAGCAATTTTTAAATCAAATATTATATTTTCATTGCCGCTTCTTCCATGCAAAAAATATAGCACAGGCAGGGAAGTGTTATCATTTTTATATTCCTTTGGTATATATACGTTAATTCCCATATTTTTATTTAATATTTCACTGTAAAAATTTATATTTTCTATATTTAATTCATTCATTTTTTTCTCCGTTATTTTTATTGTTATATAGTATCATTTTTAAAGCGTCTTCTTCTATTTCAGGAAACCACCGATTTTTTGGCGGTTTGACGGTGTGCTTTCCTATGTGTTTTTCCATCCAAATCATATCGTACCAATTATCAAATTTATATCCGCATTTGTTAAATTTTCCGATAGTTTTATATCCTAAATGTCTATGAAAATTTACGCTGTCTTTTGTCAGATATTCGTCGTTTTCATCTTTATAAGAAATGCAGGCATTGAGATTTAATATGTTTTGAAGGGATAAAATTTTTTCAAGTGTATTATATAATTGTTTTCCGATACTCTTTTGTTTCATATCTTTTTTTATGTAAATTGTTGTTTCAACGCATCTATTATAAGCTACTCTGTCCTTAAATGTATTTGCATAAGCGTAACCTGTGATTATTCCGTTTGTTTTTGATACTAAAAAAGGATATTTCTTAAGTATATTATCCATACGGCTTTGAAATTCTTTTATTGATGGAACTTCGTATTCAAATGTAACAGCCGTATTTTTTACATAATATTCATATATTTGAAGAAGTTTTTTTGCATCTTCTTTTTTTGCGATTCTTATAATTGTGTTATCCATATTTACCTCGTTTTGATTAGTATAAATGCTATTATATTGATAAGCTGTAAGCTTTGTGTTCTTATATTTATCAAAATTATATAAAATATTTAAAATAATATCAAATAAAATATTTAGGTAAAAAGCTTTAAAATAATATAAAGAAAGTTTATAATACAAAATAAGTTAGAAAGAGGAATATTTATGAAAAGAATAGAAGATGTATATGATAAAGTAGAACAATATGAAAAAAAATTTGGATGTCATTTGCCTTTGTTTTTATACTCAAAAATGGTAGATAAAGATGTAGAGAAGTGGAGTGAGAGGTTTGATGAATGCTTTAGCACAGGAAAAGATATGTATGAACTTGGTTATGTTAATAAAATATTTAAAGAATATGCACAAACTTTTGGTGAACCTATGATAGATATGGACTTTTTGGGAGGGGATAAAAAAACTACACAGATAATATATGAGCATTGTGAAGAGATATTTATGATAGATGCGAAAAGATGTTTGGAAGATGGAAAATCTTGTTATGATTTGGAGGAATCACTTACTGAAAAAGATATAATGGAATATTTTGAAGAAGTAGAGAAAATTATTGATAAATATAAGTAGTAAATAATAAAAAAGAGCCGTTTTTTAATGGCTCTTTTTTAATTGAGTGTCGTTATATTTTTTGGCACATTTTTGGCACAAAATCGTAAGTTTTTAAAGAAAATTTTGAAAGTTCTATTTGTATTTTTGATTGTTGAAATAATGTTATTTAGCGGAATATAAAGTTTAAATAGAACTTTTTAAATTTTATAATAGCAGTTTCTTTTAAATAAGAACGTCAACTTTGTATTAAATTTAGCATTTTTATTTGGTGCGAGTGGTGGGATTCGAACCCACACGTTTTTACAACACACGGCCCTCAACCGTGCCTGTCTGCCTATTCCAGCACACTCGCATCTTTTTATATTATAAAGGAATATTAATTTCTTTGCAAGGAATTTTAATACAAATGAATATTTTTATAAAAAGAAAATATACTTTAATAAACAAGCTGTTAAGGGAGATATAAAATGGTGAATTCTAAAAGATATAAAAGGAAAAATTATAATAGAAGTTATAGAGGAAGAGCTCAAAAGACTAAAAAGAGGAAATCTACTACTTTAAATGTGCTTATTTTACTTGTTCTTATGGCAATTTCATATACTGCTTTAAATATGATAAATACTCCTCTTTCCAATAAAATTACATCAAGGGTAAACAGCGTATTTTCTTCTGATATGTTTTCTTTAAAAGGTGCAAAAGATAAAGTAATCGGATTTGTGAATAATACGGCGTCTGTATTTAATGAAAGTAAAACAACCGTTATCGGAAATGATGGTCTTACTTTGGAGATGCCTGTCAACGGAGAAGTTATTACAACCTTTAAGGAAGAAACGCATCCTGTATTCAATACATCTATAAAACCAAGAGGTATTGAAATAAAAACAGGCAAAAATGAAGAAGTGTTGGCCAGTGCGAGTGGTAAAGTGACAAATATTATTGCAAGTTCATACGGTGGAAGTCGTGTTGTGTTTGATGTCGGAAATTCTTCTAATGTTGTGTATGACGGAGTTAAAAATATATTTGTGAAAGTAGGGGATACGGTAGAAACAGGCAATATAATCGGAACTATGGCCTCAATTGATTCTGAAAATGTAATGGGGTTTGAAGTATGGGTTGATAATACTGCAATGAACCCTCTTACATATATGAATCTTGAAGATACAAATAAAAAGGAAGAAAGCATAAAAGGTCAAGATGAAGCATAAATTATATAATTTGTTATTTTATTTGCTTGGAATATTATTTTTAGTAATAATATATTTTCAAACAGGTTTAAAGATATTTTTAATCTTCTTTTTTAGTTTATTTGTGCATGAGGTTTCACATGTTTTATTTGCTAAAATTTTTAATGTCAATATAACTGACTTTAAAATTTTACCTCTTGGTGCAAAACTGACATATGATGTGAGTAATACGAGCCTTATCAAACAGGCACTTGTTTATTTATCAGGTCCTTTATCAAATTTGTTATTTGCTATTTTAATTATAATCAGTCAGTATTATATTGTAATTCCAAACAGTGATTTTTTTATTTTTTATAATATTTTAATAGCTCTTTTAAATTTAATTCCGTCTTTTCCACTTGATTTATCAAGGGCAATATATGCTTTATTAAGAATTCGCTGTTCTGACAATGATGCATTTAAGATAATTTATAATATAAGTCTTATAACCGATATGATAATAATTCTTTTAGGGCTTTATGTCCTTTTTACGGGCGTTAGAAATATAGTGCTTATAATGCTTGGAGTTTTTCTTTTTTGTTCGGTAAAAAGTGAAAAGGATAAATATTTATATTCTGTTGTAAAAAAATGTATTTGATATATTTTTCTATAATTTTTATTTAGTATTATTTGATTTTTAATGCGTAAAATATAAAGGATATTAATTTAGTAGGTGGATATATGAGAAAAAATTGGTTTGAAAATTTTTTGTTTTGCTCTGTGATAGTTTTGTTAATCAGTATTGTTGGACTTGAGGTTTTAAATAATACTAACACTACTTTCACACTAAATGAAATGTCAAAAAAAGAAGATACATCTCTTTTAACCTCCAGCAGCAATTATAAAAAGGCGGGAGTTGTTTCTATGTCTGTGAGTACGTTAAAAGGAGTTAGGTTTTTAGTAAACGGGAGGAGGGAATATAATTCTTCCACAAAAGATAAAACCATAAATTTAGCTCTTACCGATTTAGATGTTGTTGAAATAGATTTAAGAAGGTGCAAAGAAAAAGAGGTGAGTGTATACATACTTGCTGTGTCAGATGGGATAAAATCACCTCTTGTAAATCAAAAATATGTTTTCAGTGGAGGTATTAATAAAATTTTTAGGGTAAAAATGAAATAAATATATTGTCACTTTTAGTATTTTAGGCTATAATTATTTAATGTATGAAATTACAAATGAATGTATTTTATATAAAAATTTAATATATGGAGAAACAAATGTCATTATTAACAATAGCCATTGACGGTCCTGCCGGAGCAGGAAAAAGCACAATCGCTAAAATAATAGCAAAAAAGCTGCTGGCCCAATACCGATAAAACCTGTTTTTA
>CAMSGF010000100.1 GCA_947058225.1 uncultured Eubacteriaceae bacterium | reverse complement strand
AATCTATATATACCTTATAGTCAAAAAAAATATAATGTTATAGAAGGCGAAGTAAAAAATTTATTTTTAAGTGAACGATATGAGGAAGATTATGATAGTTTTGAAATAGGAAGTTTGAAATTTTATTATACAGGATCTTCTTTATTTGGTCCATATTGTAGAAAAGCTTGCGATGATGGTTTTATTAGAAATAATGGACAGCATATAAAAGTTTATTATATTTCAATCGAATATAATGAAATTATAGAAAATTACATTGTTGGATTATTTCTTGATTCAAAAGAATTAATTGATATGAAAGTGAAGGGGAAAAGACATGTATAAAGAATATACTGAAGTTTTTAAAATGAGCAATTTAATACCGGTTCGTTATATTATACCTTTTTTCTTTCTTTTTGCGAGTATCTATATTATATTGATTAGTTACAAAAACCGACTGCATATAAATATTGGATTATTGATTTATGGCATAGGGTTAATGCTATTGTCTGTGTTATATATATATGGAGAGGTATATATGAATATACGGGATGTATACATACCTTATAACAAAAAAGATTATAAAATCATAGAGGGAAAAGTAGAGAATTTACATTTAGGTAAAAAATTTAAAAGAGGTTATGATAGCTTTAAAGTTGATAATAAAAAATTTTCATATGAAAGCATTTTTCTTTTAGGCCCTTATGGCAGAAGAGCATGTGATGGTGGTTTTATTAGAAAAGAAGGGCAACATGTGAAAATATATTATATACCTATAGAGTATGATGAAGGGGTAACAAATCATATTGTTGGCTTATTTTTAGATTCAGATGAACTAAAAAATTTAAAAAAGAAGTAATTATAAAATGAATGCAGCAAAAAATTATTGTTATGATGAGTTTACATATTTATTAACTCACTTTAAGGAAACAGAAACCCCATAGATGAAATAAGGAGTATATACAATATGAAAATTATCAAAGAACAAAATAACAATTTACATAATATTTATATTGGATTTTATTTTCATGGTGGAGTTTTATATGAAAATAACAAGGTCAGGGAAATTTCGCATTTATTAGAGCATATGTTTTTTAGGAAAATGAATGATATTTCTCAAAGAGATTTATATAAAAGCTTAAATAAAATAGGCGTTACTTTAAATGGATATACGTATAAAGATTATATTTGTTTTGGTGCAGGTGTTTTATCTGAATATTTTAATGATTTTATTGATATTATTATAAATTTATACGAAGATTTTAAGTGGAATGAAGATGAAATTAAAGTAGAAAAGGAAGTTGTAAAAAGACAAATTGAAGAAAAAGGGTATTCTTATTTTGATGATATTGTGAATGATAATTATTATGAGGGAAGTTGTTTTAAGAACAAGATAGCAGCGAAAGTTCATAACATAGAAAATCTTTCTGATAATGTAATTAATGATTATAAAAAAAGAATTTTTAATAAAGACAATTCTATTATAGTTTTAACAGGGAATTTTCAAGATAAAAATGTAAATTATTTAAGTGAAAAATTAAATCAAATTAAAGATTTTTCATTTAAAAAGTTAAAAAGACAAAATACAATACCCAAAAAATTTTGTAAAAGAGATGATAAAAATATAATAATAATGCAAAGTGATTATGATGTAAATGATATTGAAATAAGAATTGATTTAAGAGAAGATGTTGATATGGATAAAGCAGAGATGTTATTTCATATTTTAGCTGTCGGAGATGGGGCGAAGATACCATATAGGCTTAAAGATTATTTAGGCTATATCGGAGATTTTGATTGTAATTTTAATTATTATAAGGACTTTAATTTAGTAACTTTAGGATGCAGCGTAGATAATAAATATCTTATTAAAACTTTAAATATTATATTTGATGAAATAAATAAAATAAAAAAAGAAATTTCAAATGAGGACATAGAAGAAAATATAATTTTTATGACAGATTATTCAAATATTATTGATTCAACAGAAGATTATAATGATTTACTTGCATATGAGAGATTTATTTTGGGGAATAGTGATTTTTCTATTCAAAATAAAACAAAATCATTTGAAAAAATAACTGTCAAAGATTTAAAGAAAACTGCAAAACAAATTTTTAAAAAAGAAAATATCAGTGTGTATGTAGAAAATAATTCCAAAATGAAACGTAAATATAAGGTTTTTGAATGTATTGAAAATAATTTGGGTGAAATTTAATGTAAAAAAGTATAGTTTTTGTTTTTTAAACGATTGTATGTATTAGATAAATTGTTATAATGAAAGTAATATTAGCAGATTTTGTATAGATAGAATTTTAAGTTGGAGTAAGCATTATGAAAAGAATTTTAGATATTATATTTGCACCATTTAGTAGTATTGTTATATTTTTGGTTTTTGTATGCTTTGATTATGTAACTATTAAAGAAATAAATTTATTTGGAGATTTTATTTTTTGGATATTTATTTTATATGCTGCTGCAGTGATATATTATATTAATATAAAAAAGAAATTAAAAATAAGGAGAAATACAACAGATGGATATTTTTATTTAGAACTTATTAACTTTTTTCTTGTTCAATGGTTGATAATTAATCGTGTGGAATGTGGAATTAGCTTTAAATATGCCTGTACTTATTATGCCAGTTTTTCTTTGATGGATTTGGCCTGTGAATTTAATAATTATGGTATTTTTAAAAAGCAAATTTTACTTCCTACACTTTTAGCTATTACTTCTTTATGTTTATCTTTAAATTTTGTTTTTGTATATATTGATGTGCAGACTAATAATGCAACTACTGATTTTTTATGGTATATGGTTATGTGTATAAATATTTTTTCTTTTTCATCTTTTTTAGATCGAATAAAAAAAGTGCATAAAGAGATAATGGAAGAATTATCATCTGATGATGTTGAAAATAACAAAGAGCCTTTAATTAAAGAGTAGAAAATTATTTAAAATGAGAAAATTGTAAGAATTTCTATAAATAATTATAAGAAAGTTGTTGTATTAAAAATGGAATTAAAATGAATTATTTTGTTATACTTTTTGTATAAAAGTATATAAAAATAAGGTGTTATGTATGAAAAATAAGAAAATAAGACGAATTATTAAGTTTTTTGCTATTATCTATTTAATTGAAAGTATTTTAATAAGTTTTGGTGTGATTGGAATTGATTATTTAGCTACAAAAGGTGGTGGAATAAATAATCGTTATAGAATAGTAGTATCTGATGAGCTTTATAAAAAATTTGACAGTGGATACAGCTGTTTAGGAGGGATGGAAGATGTTTTTAAAGATATTGAATATTATAGAGAAGAAGGCTTGATTAATTTGCCAAAGAATAAAAAGATAACAAAAAATGATATTATTATTCCATTTAAGCGTTCTGTTCCTATAACTATACACTGTTTTTTATACTCTAAGACTTTTTACAGTTATGATGAATATATCGGCATTATAGTAGGAGAAAGAAAAAGAGAAAGTGGACTTTTACATAAGACGGAAAGGGAGATAGAATGGATTGAAGGAAATGAGGGGATAGACAGGAAAGTTTATTGCAGTATTATTCCTTTTAGTATAAAGAAGGTTGATAATTTTGATAGAATTTCAAATAAAGATAAATGGTATGTCAAGTTACAGCATTTAAGGTTTAAAGATATATTTTCTTTATAGAGTAGTTTTTTAATATTATTTGTTTAAATTTAGAATTATTATTAGGAGAATTTTATGAAAAAAGGAAAGAGTTTATTATTGTTATTATGTGTTGTTGTATTAAGCCTTATTTTTTGCGGGTGTCAGTTGACAAGTATTGATATAGAACGCTCTGATAATGCAAAGCCTGTTGATTTTGATTCTGAGAAATTAGAGTTAAGGGATGATAACTTAACTGTTTTAAAGACAAAAGATGAGTTTGTTTCATATGCCGGTGAAAATAAATGGGATAAGATTGATGATATTTATAATACGTTATACGATGGGATGGGGTTAAATAAAAAAGACAGAGAAACTGTCAAGAAATTTCAAAATAATGCAACATCTGTAACGAATGATTCATTCTTAAGTTTTAACCTTTTATTTTTCTTTGAACTTGATTCAAAAAATGACGCTGATAAATTATATAAAATATTAAAAAAATCGACACAGCTTGAACTCGTTGAACTTCAGATAAGTCGTGAAGTTGGTGAATATAAAAGGACAGAAAAGATAATGGATACTAAAAATAATGAGTATATCGCCAAGTATAAAAACACTGTAATTTATTTTTATGGCAGTCTTAAAAATTTAAAGAAGATTATAAATGTAGTGTAGTTTGAAAAATTGATTTTAAGTAAGAATAATCGGGTAATAAGTTATTTTGTATTATATATAAGCAGGTAGTATATTTTGCATAGGTAAAGGGAGAAACAAATAAAATTTGTTTTATTTGTTTCTCTTTTTTTAATAGTGTGATTTTTATGTGTTTGTAGTGTTTTGGTGTGGGGGACAACTTTTATCTCTACGAAGGTGTTGCTTCAAGGCTTT
>CAMSGF010000099.1 GCA_947058225.1 uncultured Eubacteriaceae bacterium | reverse complement strand
ACTGGACGATAACAGTTTTTGTGCATATTGTGAACAGATAGTCAGGATAGTTCATTTCGATAAATTTAATCCATCCCGGAGAACAACTCGTTATCATAGGAAGTGTTCCGCCATTTTGAACCCTGTCGATTAATTCATATGCTTCTTCCATAATCGTTACGTCTGCACCAAAGTCAGTATCAAAGACTTTATCAAACCCGAGTCTTCTTAGTGCAGCTGCCATTTTTCCCGTAACGCTTGTTCCCATTTCATATCCAAACTCTTCTCCAAGAGCCGCTCTTACGGCAGGAGCTGTCTGAACAACAACGTATTTGTCACTATCTCCGATAGCTTCCCATACTTCGTCAGTGCTTGATTTTTCTTTCAATGCTCCGACAGGACAGTTTATGATACACTGTCCGCAGTTAATACAGTTTACATCTGCAAGAGAAGATTCAAACACAGGTCTTGCCTTTGATGTAAAACCTCTTCCGTATGCTCCAAGAGCACCGCAGGCTTGAACCTTGTTACAAACTGCAATACATCTCTTACATAAAATACACTTTGATTCATCTCTGACAATAGAAGGTGATAAATCATCTATTACATGACCTGAAATTTCCCCTTCAAATCTTATATCTTCAACCCCAAGCTTTTTAGCAAGTGTTTGAAGTTCACAGTTTCCGCTTCTTATACACATCGTACATTCTCTGTTGTGGTCAGAAAGCAACAATTCGAGGTTTACTTTTCTCGCTTCTCTTACCGCAGGAGAATTTGTATATATTTCAAGACCGTCAGAAACAGGATATACACATGAAGCCTGAAGTGATCTTGCACCTTTTATTTCAACGATACACATTCTGCAGGCACCAATTTCATTTATATCTTTTAAATAACAAAGTGTAGGAATTTCAATACCGATTTTCTTTGCAGCCTGAAGAATAGTTGTTCCCTCAGGAACGGTTACTTCAATGTTATTTATTTTACATGTTACCATTTTTTCGCTCATCTTTTTCCTCCTATGCCTTTATAATTGCATTAAATCGACATGTATCCATACAAGCACCGCACTTAATACATTTTTCCTTATCAATTGTAAACGGAGATCTGATTTCTCCTTCAATAGCCGATACAGGACATTGCTTAGCACAAGCGCTACATCCCATACATTTGTCAGCCACGATTTCGTATGATAATAATTTTTTACAAGCTCCGGCAGGACATCTCTTTTCATAAATATGAGCTTCATATTCATCTCTAAAGTATTGAAGAGTTGATAAAACAGGATTTGGAGCAGTCTGTCCAAGTCCGCAAAGAGCAGAAGATTTTAATGTCTTTGCTAATTCTTCTAACTTTTCAATATCTCCGTCTTCGCCCTTACCTTCGCATATTCTTTCCAATATTTCAAGCATACGCTTTGTTCCGATTCTGCACGTAGGACATTTTCCGCATGATTCGTCTACGATAAAGTCCATAAAGAATCTTGCAACGTCAACCATACAGTCAGTTTCATCCATTACGATAAGTCCACCGGAACCCATCATAGAACCAATTGACATCAATGATTCATAATCCATAGGTAAGTCTAAATGTTCGGTAGGTATACATCCACCGCTTGGTCCACCCGTTTGAGCAGCCTTAAATTTCTTATCATCAGGGATTCCCCCACCGATGTCATATATAACTTCTCTTAAAGTCGTTCCCATTGGAACTTCAACCAAACCTACGTTGTTTATCTTTCCGCCTAAAGCAAAAACTTTAGTTCCCTTTGATTTTTCCGTTCCAACGCTGTTAAACCACTCAGCACCGTTTAAGATAATCTTTGGAACATTTGCATATGTTTCTACGTTGTTAAGAACAGTCGGTTTATCAAAGATACCTTTATTTGCAGGGAAAGGAGGTCTTGGTCTTGGTTCTCCTCTCTTACCTTCGATTGAATTCATAAGAGCAGTTTCTTCACCGCATACAAACGCTCCCGCACCAAGTCTTATATTTAAGTTAAAATTAAAACCTGTATCAAAAATATTTTCTCCCAAAAGTCCGTATTCTCTTGCCTGGTCAATAGCGATTTGGAATCTTCTTACAGCGATTGGATATTCAGCTCTTACGTAGATAAATCCTTCATCGGCTCCTATCGCATATGCTGCAATAGCCATAGCTTCTATAACTGAATGAGGGTCTCCTTCCAAGATGGAACGGTCCATAAATGCTCCCGGGTCCCCTTCGTCAGCATTACAAGCCACATATTTTTTATCTCCTTTAGCCGCTTGTGCAAAAGACCATTTAACTCCGGTAGGGAAACCTGCTCCCCCTCTTCCCCTAAGTCCTGATTCTTTCATCACATTAATTACGTCTTCAGGTGTCATAGACGTTAAAACTTTTTCCAAAGCCTTATATCCGTCAAATGCTATGTATTCATCAATATCTTCAGGGTTGATTCTTCCGCAGTTTTGAAGAGCAACTCTTCTTTGTTTTTTGTGGAAATCCGTATCTACGAATTTAAGTGTCTTTGGCTCATCTCCGGAGTCGTCTTCTGTCGTAAAGATTAACCTTTCAACTTCTCTTCCCTTTAATAAATGTTCTTCAACAAGTTCAGGAACATCATCTGCTTTTACTTTACTGTAAAATGTATCTTCCGGATAAATAACCACAATAGGTCCTGCTGCACAAAGTCCGAAACAACCGGTTGTAACAATTTGTACTTCATCTTCTAATCCATGCTTTTTAAGTTCTTCGTTAAAACGCTCAATAATTTCATTTGATTTGTTTGAGTGGCAGCCTGTTCCGGCACAGATTAATACTTGCGAACGATAATACGCCATTATTTTCTCCTCCTCTTCCTTTTAAGATTCACTCGTATACTCGCTTACAACATTTCCGTCTATTATATGCGAAGTAATGATGTTATCTATTTTTTCTTTGTTTACTTTTATGTATCTTGTCTTTTCTCCGCTTGGAGATATAACTTCAACGATAGGTTCCATGCTGCAAAGTCCTATACAACCCATTTGTCCGACTGTTACAGAATCTAAATCTTTTTCAATAACTTTTTCTATTGCTTCCTTAAAAACATCTCTCGCTCCCGCAGCTATCCCGCAGGTAGCCATTCCCACAATGATTTTATATCCGTCTTTTCCCGTTCTTAATTCGACATTTTTAAGAGTTTCTTTACGAATTTGTTCTAAATCCGCCGCTGTTTTTTTCATAACTTTTCTCCTAACTGATGTTAATTTTCTTTTCCTCTTCTTCCAAAAGCATTTTTATTTCTCCCATAATTTCAGGAGATGTAAGAGGTGAACCATCTCCCATTTCTTCTCTTATTTTTCTGGTGTCAAGCACAAAAGACTCATCATCTTTTTTTATTGAATATATAAGATTGTTTTCTCCAAGGGTTAAAATCATGATATAGACGGTATCTCTCATATTTCCGAGAGGCTGTCTATCGATGTGGGAGTATTTGTACCACGCTTTAACGATGGTTCCAACCTTTTCCTTTGACCAAATAGTCAAATCTCCCTCACATCTGTTCGTACTCGCTTTAAATAAAGAAAGACCAAGCCCCACGTTTCTTGTGGATCTCGTTGTTGTAAAAGGGTCTAAAACGTTATTTACAAATTCCTTTTTCATCCCCTTGCCGTTATCTATGATTTTAATTTCCATTAAGTCTTTTTTCGTGTCGACTGCTATGGATATTTTTATAAGGCTTGAATCAGCCTGAAGAGAATTATAAAAAATATCCAAAATATGTAATGCTATTTCTCTCATTATTAATATTTTGCCAATATAGCAGCTATATCTTCAGGAACAAGACCGCCATATACGTCATCATTAATCATCATAACGGGAGCAAGTCCGCAGCATCCCAAACATCTTGTAGCTTCAAGAGTGAATTTATGATCAGGTGTCGTGTGTCCAACTTCAAGATTTAACTGTTTTTGAAGTTCGTCTAAAATATCCTGAGATTTTTTTACATAACATGCAGTCCCAAGACACACACCGATTTTGTAATCACCCTTTCTTTCAAGAGAAAATTGTGAATAGAATGTAGCAACACCATACAATTCAGATACGGGAATATCTAATTCATCGGCAAGAGCCTGTTGAATTTCAAATGATAAACAACCGTATTTTTCTTGTGTTTTTTGTAGGATAGGCATAATACAGCCCGGAACATCTTTATAATCCCTGGCGATTTGTCTAGCCACACTCAAATCTTTAATATCTACTGTTTGTGCCATTAATATAACCTCCTTAATTTTGTATAACAGTATAAATAAATATTATTTAGAGTATTTACTTTGCTTAAAGAAATACTTACCTGACATCATTATCTATAAGAAATTTTACCACATCGTAGTTATTTAATTTTGTAGTAATTAATGGAATATTTTCCATAGTTGCCCTTTTTAATATATCGGTTTTTACAACCATGGAATCAGTTACGATAACACAACTCATTTCATGAAGATGGGCGATTGCGATAACGTTGATATTTGTTTGTACCGTAACCCACGCACAGCCTTTTTTTGCATTTGCCATAGCCCACGAAAGAAG
>CAMSGF010000098.1 GCA_947058225.1 uncultured Eubacteriaceae bacterium | reverse complement strand
TCACTAGTTCGATTTCCAAAATTATTTTTTTATGTGTATTATTTCTGTCTTTATTATTCGTTAAAAGAATAAGAAAACTCACTGTGATTTTAGCATTTGCGGCATTTTTGTTCACACTTATGAACGCAGACTTAAAATTAAATTACATTCCCGATAATATCAAAGATAATACGAAGGTAAAAGCACAAATAACTTCTGCTGTTACTTACAAGGATAACAAAGTTACTTTTTATGCAAAAAATTTAGATGATAATAATAAGAGAAATAAAATTTTGGTAAATATCTATACTGATAAACCGGATGAGATAACTGACCTTGAAACAGGGGATATTTACGAATTTGAAGGGAATTTAAGACTGCCCAAGCCAAAGAACAACTATGGAAGTTTCGACTATAAGTTGTATCTTAAAACCGTAAATGTTTATTCTTATATCAATGCCAAAAGCTATAAATTCGTAAAAAAAGGAAGCTTGTTTTTACATATGGATAAGCTCTTTGATTTAAGGGAGAATATTAAAAATATCATATATGAAAATATTGATGACACTTCAGCTTCTTCATTATTGATGGGAATAATGTTTTCCGATAAGGGAGTCGATTCTGAAATAAAGGAAAACTTTAACGATTCGGGTCTTGCTCATGTGCTTGCGGTAAGTGGTATGCACATCGGACTTATCTACGCTTTTTTAATATTTATTTTAGATTTATTTGAACTTAGCACAAAGTCAAAAAATTTTATCGTAATTCCTTTTCTTATGATATATATAATTCTTTCAGGCTTTACTCCGTCTTCTATGAGAGCGGGGCTTTTTTGCGTTATATTAAGCTTTGCAAAAATGCAAAAATTCAAAGACCCCGATTCTTTAAGTATAACGCTGTCCATTGCATCTTTGCTTCTTTTGGCTAACCCGTTGTTACTTTTTAATTTGAGCTTTCAGCTGTCATTCCTGTCCGTAATCGGCATTGTGTTCCTGACTCCTATTATGAATTTCTTTGTATATGATAAAGATTTAAAGCAAAAAGCACCTATATTGACATTTTTACTTAGATATTCCTTTGTTTGTATAGCATGTCAGATATTTACATTCCCGGTGATTGTCAACAGTTTTACCGAGGTTCCGCTTCTTGGTATCATCTCGAATTTGTTGGTGCTATGGAGCGTTGCCCCGGTTATGATACTGACCATTGTCGGTGTGGTTTTTAGTAAATTGATATTTTCTTCTGTAATATTTTTCATAATAAAATTACTTCTAAAGTATATGATTTTTGTGACTGATGTGATAAGCAGTTTGTCATTTAAGTCTTTTGAGTTATTTAACTTAAATATTTTTTATATCATAACTTACTATTACATCGTATTTATGTTGTTTAGATACATATCGTTTAATAAAATAACGATGTTTTTCCTATGTTTAATTTTGGTTTGTTCGATAGGTTTTTCAAAGTATCAGTCAGGTGGTGGACTTAACGTTCATTTTCTTGATTTGGGTCAGGCTGATGGTATATGTGTTATAACAGAGGATAAAAAGTGCATATTCTTTGACGGAGGAAATACGTTTGGAAGGGACAATACATCTTTTGTTCTTTCTCCGTTTTTAAATTATTTCCATATAAAAGAGATAGATACTGCCTTTATCACTCATACTGATTCGGATCACTATGAAGCAATCGCCTCTTTAAAAAACAATATAAAAAGAGCGTATGTTCCAAAGACGGATAAAAAAGATGTGCTTAAAATATCCGATAATATAAATATTGCAAAGAAAGATGAAGTTATTAAGATAGATGAAGATACGAAGGTTACGATTTTAACCGAAGTAAAAGACATAAATAAGGAAAACAATGAGAATAATATAGTATATATGTTAGAGCATAAAGAAAGTAAAATATTGATAACCGGCGATATGACCTACAATCAGGAAAGAGCTATATTGGAAGAAAATGATGTGGACTGTGAAATATTAAAATCGGCACATCATGGAAGTTATGATGAATTAAGCGACGAGTTTTTAGAAAAAGCTTCACCCGATTTTGTTATAATCCAATCCGGAAACAATCCTTATAATCTGCCAAATGATGAATACATAAAACTGCTTGAAGATAAAGGTATAAAATATTTTAATACAAGGGATAACGGTGGTATTCATTTTGAGATAAATAATAATATAAAATTAAGGAAAGTGTTTATAGAAGATGGATTATATTAAATTGAATGAACAAATAAAAAAAGATAAGATGGAAAAGGTGTATCTTTTCAATGTAAATGAAGATTATATCGCAAATGCACTTTTAAACAATTTAAAAAGTAAGGTTTTAAATGAAGCTACGATGGAACTTAATTTTAATGTGTTTGAAGATAAGAATATTCCATTGAGTCAGATTACCAGTGCAATAGAGGCTATGCCCATTATGGATAAAAAAAGAGTTGTTTATGTGAGTGATAATATATTTTTATCGAATAAAGATATATCGAAGGCTTTTTCCGATATAGTTAAAAATATTCCGGATTATACAATTTTAATTCTTTATAATAAGAGGGGGAAGATAGATAAGCGCTCTTCTCTTTACAAGCAAATAAAGGCAAACGGTGGTATCGTAGATTTTGAAAAGTTAAAGGAATATAAGCTTAATTCATGGGTTAGGGAGAGATTAATGAGTGAAAATATAAGTCTTTCAAATGATGCGATGAGGTATTTTATAGAATCAAGCGGTTATACGCTTGATGATTCTGACACTGATTTGGGATATTTTATAAAAGAGATAGAAAAACTCAAGGTGTATAAAGGGGAACAGATTTCTCTTGATAGGATAAGAGATATTATAAGTGTAAACATAAATGAAGAAATTTTTAAGCTAAGTGATAATTTAATTAAAAAAAACAGGGAAAAATCATATGAATTATATATGAATTTAAAGTATAATAATGTTGGGTTTATGTCAATTTTAGCCGTCATTATGAGGAATATGGAAAACATCTTTATTGCAAAAGATTATTTAAGGCAAAGAAAAAGTGAAAATGATATGGCAAAAGATTATTCAATGCATCCTTATTCTGCAAAGATAGCTATGCAAAATGCGAGGAAGTTTACCAAAAAGCAAATAAGCGATAATTTGAATTTATGTATGGAATTAGATTTTAAACTTAAATCGGGAGAGCTTGCAGATTATGAAGCGGGATTAATTCTAATTGAAAATATATTAAATTAAGGAGATAAAATATGAAGGTATCAATGCATAATCATACGACATTGTCAGATGGGAGCAATGCTCCTGAAGAAATTATAAAAGGGGCGATAGACAGAGGCTTCACACACTTTGCGATTACAGACCACGTATGCACGCTCGGTTATGAAGAACACTCTTTAGACCCCACAAGATACGATGAATACATAAAAGAAATAAGAAAACTTTCAGAAAAATACAAAAATAAAATTAAACTCAGTGTCGGAATTGAAAGTGAATATTATATGGAGAAAAAAGCATTTGTCAGCGATATATCATCTGTCAGGGATAAGCTTGATTTTATTGTGGGGTCGGTGCACGCAGTTTATAAAAATGATAAACCTTATGCGGTCGATGAGCTTTGTTCAAGTTTTAGAAATGTGATTAAAGAAATTTATAAGGATAATGTGAAAGAATTGGTTGAAGATTATTTTTACAATTATAATTCAATGCTTTTAGATTTAAAGCCTGAGGTTGCAGGTCATATAGATTTGATTAAAAAAAATAATATTGATGGCATTTTCTTCGACGAATATTCAAATTGGTTTAAGGATATGGTTGAAAATACGCTTGATAACATAAAGAAAATTGATGCAGTTATGGAGCTTAACACAGGAGGGGCGAGCAAGCATGGTTTGAGGAATATGTATCCAAGCGAATATATCTTATCAAGAGCTTATGAAAAAGGAATTAGGATGACTATGAGCAGTGATGCACATACTCTTGAGATGCTTGATTGTTTATATGAAACAGGGCTTCAGAGGATAAGAAAGGCTGGATATACTGAAATATATGCATTTGACTCTGAAAAGAAAGAATTTATTCCTTTTGAAGTTTAAAAATAACAAATTAATTTTACAAAAAATTTTTTAAAACTATTGACAAAATTTTTACTTATGCTATACTAATAAAGCGGTGCTGATGTGGCTCAATCGGTAGAGCAGCTGATTTGTAATCAGCAGGTTGTAGGTTCAAGTCCTATCATCAGCCCCATTTTTTAAGAAATTTGGCTTGTCGGAAAGATGAGCTTTTTTTGTGTTATGAATTTGATTTTGTTTTGATATATTTTAGGTGTTTGAGAAAATTATTAAATTTTTTGTTTGGTTTGAAGATTTTGGTGAATGGGTGGTTTTAGGAATGGGAAGTTTTTATTATATTTGTTTATTGATGGTTAAAAATTGGAGTTGTTTATTTTTTTTAGGGGTGGTTTTGGAGGGGCGGCGGGTGAAGTGCGAAGCACTTCACTGACAGGCGAATTTTATTCGCCTGAACTTTGAAAAAGAGATGATTTTATCAAACACCTAAAATATATCAAA
>CAMSGF010000097.1 GCA_947058225.1 uncultured Eubacteriaceae bacterium | reverse complement strand
ATGAAATTCGCCTGTTAGTGAAGTGCAAAAGCACTTCACCCGCCGCCCCGCCAATACCCACCCTTTCTCACATCACAAAAGTTTTACAAAACAGTATACATTTAAAATAACTTATGGTAAAATAGTTTTCTGAAAAATAAAAAAGTAGGGTGGAATATGTTTTATATTGAGTTATTTTTAGCAAAATGTATCGTTTTTTTAATTAAAATTATAGATAAAAACAGGGGAACGGACTTGCCCGGAAAACTTATTTTAAAACTTGATAAGAGTTTTCCAAAGCATTTTAAAAATATAAATTATGATAATGTTTATTTTATAACCGGAACGAACGGTAAATCAAGCACTACAAACCTCGTTCATCACGTTCTTTCAAGCAGCGGCAAAAATGTTGTGTCAAATTTGGAGGGGGCAAACTTAATCGCAGGTATAACCACTTCGCTTATTAAAAATTCTTCTTTAAGCGGAAAGATGAGAGCCGATTATTTTGTTTTTGAAGTAGATGAGAGGTCACTTCAGGGAGTGTATAATATTCTTCCGGCAAAAAATCTTATCATAACAAATCTTCAAAAGGACCAGGTTCACAGAAACGCCGACCCTGATTTTATATATAGAAAAATTAAAAATGTCGTAAAAAAGGATATGCACCTTTATCTAAATAATGAAGAACCAAGAAGTAAATCTTTTGAGGAATTTTGCGATAATGTGACTTATTATGGAGTTAAAAAGAATACACGTTCCGTTAAAAACAATGACAGACTCGATGTTACAATGCCTTGTCCAAAATGTAATCATAAAATTGAATTTGAATATTTTAATGTGAATAACGTTGGAAAGTTTAAGTGCACAAATTGTGATTTTAAAAGTGATGATATAGAATATATTATGTACGATATAGACTTTGAAAACGCAGTTTTTAAATACGATGATACCACGTTTAATATGCCATACAATGTTCCTTTTATGGTATATAACTACGCTTTATCAATAGCGCTTGCGATTGATATAGGTATATCCAAAGAGGAAATTCAGCTCGCTTTTAATTCTTTTATAAATATAGGAGGCAGAATAGAAACTGTAAGATACAAGGATAAAGAGATAAAGTATATAAGAATCAAGCAGGAAAACCCTGAAACGTTACAATCTGCACTTGATGTCGTGTCAAATGATAAAGAGGAAAAGACGTTTATACTCGGACTTTGTATAATAAAGGACGAGCCTCCACACTACACAAATACTTTTTACGCATACGATTGTAACTTCACTCCGCTCGTAAATTCAAATGTAAAAAAATACATTTGTTTTTCAAAATATGTAAGCTATGACACCGCAAACAGACTTATTTATGAAAATGTAGATATGGATAAAATAGATATAATAAACGGTGATGATGTTAAAGAAATTTTAGCCAAAGTTGATGAAACAGATTGCAAAAATGTATATTTAATAACGTGGCTTGAAACATTTATCAACATAAAAAAATATGTAAATGAGATGAGGTAGAGATATGGGAAGTGAAATAAATTTAACATATTTATATCCTGATATTCTAAATTTGCATGGAGATAGGGGAAATGTCCTTGCATTTGAAAGAATCGGGAATATGATGGGAATAAAGGTCAATACAAAGAGGGTGGACTCTCTAAGTGAAAAAATAGATTTTGATAACACTGATATTATTTTATTATCTCCCGGAGAATTAAAGGTTATTGGTGCACTTAAAAGTGCTTTTGAAACGCAAATTGATTCTTTTAAAAACTATATTGAAAACGGTGGGTATGTATTTTGTATAGGAACGACTGCCGCTTTATTCGGAGGGGAAATTTTATTTGAGGACGGAAGAAGTGAAACGGGGCTTGGGATAATAGATTTTACTACGAAGGAAATGAGTAAAATTTACGGCGATGACCTGCTTTTCAATTTGACATTTAACGATAAACCTATGAAAATATCATCGACTCAGATTAATGCGGTAAATATCAGTTTGAATAGCGAAGTGGAAGCACTTGGCGATGTTTATTATGGTTATGGGAATGATAACTTTGGAAAGGAGGGGTGCAGATATAAAAATGTGATTTGCACGAATGCACTCGGACCTCTTTTTATAAAAAACCCATGGCTTACGAAGGAAGTTTTGTTGGATATTGCAAATAAAAAGGATATTGATATTATTACGGACGAGCTTGATTTTTCGCTTGAAGAAGCATCGATTAGGGAAATTGAAAGTTTTGTTGAATTAAAAAAATAAAAGCGGTAATGCTTTTATTTTTTTTATTTTTAAGAACTTTTTTATTTTATATTTGTCATTTAATCTGTCATTTTTCTGTTTGAAATATTAAATAATTTTTTTCTTGTTATGTTATTTTGATATACAGTTACTTTTGTTTATTTGATTTGAGTAATTTTTGTATTAAATATAAAACTTTTTTGATATAAAACAAATTAAGAAAGAAGTATATATGTTATAAGAATATATGAAATACTTGTTATTTATATTGAATAAAAAAATTTCTTTTTATCTAACAAGCTAAAAAATAGAATTTATCTTTCTCTTATAATCTTCCTCATATCCCCAATCATATAAAGACTTCCCGCAAATATAAAAATATCTTCATTGCCAGAGTTATTTATAATAGGTAAAACATCGGTATATTTTTTTAATGTGGTAACCTTAATGTTTTTATCGTTCTTTTTAATTTTTTCTGTCATTTTGGAAGAATCTAATGCTCTGTCATTATTTGGGGTTAGGGTGAAAACTTCCTTTGTCAAAGGGAGTATTAAATCAATCGCCTTGTCAACTTCTTTATCCTCAAGCATTCCGATAAATAACGTTATCTTTTTGTCAAAATAAAGCATTATATTTTCTTTTAATGATTTCATTCCCATTTCATTGTGGGCTGCATCTATTATTATGACAGGGGAGGTGTTAAGCACCTCAAATCTGCCTGAAAAGTGAGTTTTGTTTAAAGCGTCCTTTATATTTTTCTTTGTTATATTGAATTTTAACTTTGTGAGGACTTCGCATACCTTTATAACGATTGATAGGTTTTCCACTTGATTTTTCCCAAGCAGATTCAGTTTAACCTGTTTTAAATCAAATGTATTCTTTTTAAAATTAACTATCGTGTGATTTAAGTAAAATTTTGTTTTTCCTATTAAATTTTTGTCTGCTGTAAAAAGAGTAGAATTTTGTTTTTTTGCTTCATCTTCTATTACTTTTAATACATTATCCTTTTGAATAGCACTTATGACAGGTGTGTTTTCTTTTATTATTTTTGCCTTTTCCAGTGCGATTTCTTCAAGCGTGTTTCCGAGATACTGCATATGGTCAAAGCCTATCGGTGTTATGACGGATAAAATAGGGAGGACAGCGTTTGTCGCATCAAGCCTTCCGCCAAGTCCCGTTTCAAGCACAACGACGTCTGTTTTATCCTTAAAAAAGTCAAGTGCAAGGGCTGTTATTATTTCAAATTCTGTCGGGTGGTTTAATCCTTCTTTTACCATATTATCAATGCACATTTTTACTTTATTTAAGTGTATCACTAAATCATCATTTGATATGGGAGTGTTATTAAGTTGTATTCTTTCATTAAATTCTTCTAAATAAGGGGAGATGTAAAGACCAGTTTTATATCCGCTTTGTTGTAAAATGTTTGAAAGCATTGTGCAGACAGAGCCTTTTGCATTTGTTCCTGCTACGTGGATGATTTTTAGTTTTTTTTCTGGATTTCCAAGCCTTTTTAATAACTCTCTTATGTTGTCAAGTCCCAGCTTTGAGCCGAATTTATTGGTGGAATGGATATAATCTAGTGCTTCGTTTATATTTTTTATTCTCATATCTTTATCTTTTATTATTTTAATTTTTTCCTTTCTTGTGAGTTTTTTTATTTTTGCCTCTCTGCTGAGGGCAGTGTGCTTATCTTCATACTCTTCATAATATACGAGTTTTACGGGGCGTTTTGTGGCCGGTTTTGTATATTTTGCACCTTTCCCTTCATTATGGGCTTTTATTCTCTTTTTTAAGTCGTTTGTATACCCTGTGTATAAGGTGTTGTCACTACATTTAATTATATATGTATAATGCATCTTATATTTGTTTTGACCTTTCAACAATTTTCTTATATTATACCAAAAATTCTGTAAAATACATGTTTTTTTAAATTTTCAGAAAATTCCAGAAAATTTACTTGACTTTTTTGTGAAAAGTAATAAAATATATATAATAATTAATCTGTAAATAGATTAGTTTTATAAAAATTTTATTTTAATTTAGGGGGAAAACTATGAAAGACACATCAAAAAAAGTTGTAGCTTTAGGCCTTTCTGCGTTAATGCTTGCCGGATTTGCAGGATGTGGTAACTCAGATAAAGGTGAAGCTAACAGTGGCGACACTATTAAAATCGGAGTTAACTACGAATTGACAGGGGATGTTGCACAATACGGTTTGACATCAGCAGCAGGTATCGAAATGGCAATTAATGAAGTTAACGAAGCAGGCGGGTCCTAAGACGATGATCTGTCCGTGCTGCGGGGAGGTGTTTGAGGTAT
>CAMSGF010000096.1 GCA_947058225.1 uncultured Eubacteriaceae bacterium | reverse complement strand
TCTTTTAAAAGATAGGTATCATAAGAAATCACTGGCACATCGGCGGGCAGGATATGAAGTATATCTCCATAAAAGATAAATCTGTCGATAATGTATTGTTAAACGAAGCGTGTTCTTCAGGGTGTGGCTCATTTATAGAAACATTTGCCAAAAGCCTCGATTATTCGGTAGAGGACTTTGCTAAAGAAGCATTATTTGCAAAGGAGCCTATCGACCTTGGAACAAGATGCACAGTATTTATGAATTCAAACGTAAAACAGGCTCAAAAAGAAGGTGCAAGCGTAAATGACATTTCCGCAGGGCTTGCTTATTCGGTTATAAAAAATGCTTTATTTAAGATAATAAAACTTACAAACCCGGATGATTTAGGTAAGAAAGTAGTCGTACAGGGCGGAACATTTTATAATGACGCGGTGCTTAGGGCGTTTGAAATAATTTCAGAAAGAGAAGTCATAAGACCTGACATATGCGGGATAATGGGGGCGTTTGGTGCGGCACTTATCGCAAAAGAAAGGTATGATGGAAAAACTATAAGCACTATGCTTTCGATAGATTCCATAAACAACCTTACATATGAAAATACGATGACAAGGTGTAAAGGCTGTACCAATAATTGTTACCTCACAATAACCAAATTTAACAACAACAGACGGTTTGTTTCAGGAAACAGATGTGAAAAAGGAGAGGGAAAGACACATTCTACAAAAGAAAAAGTGCCTAATCTTTTTGATTATAAATTAGAGCGTACATTTGATTATAAAGAACTTGATGAAAACAGCGTCATAGGTTACAGAGGTGAAATAGGTATTCCAAGGGTTTTAAATATGTATGAAAACTTTCCTTTTTGGGCTGTGTTCTTTAAATACTTAAAATTCAAGGTGAAGTTATCTCCTGTGTCAACAAAGAAAATATACGAAATGGGAATCGAATCAATACCAAGCGAATCAGAATGTTATCCGGCTAAATTAGTTCATGGTCATATAAGCTACCTCATACAAAGCGGAATAAAGACAATTTTCTACCCTTGTATTCCTTATGAAAGAGATGAAACACCTGATGCGGAAAATCATTTCAACTGCCCTATTGTCACAAGCTACGCTGAAAATATAAAAAATAATGTCGAGGAATTAGAAGATGATAATATTAAATTCATCTCCCCTTTTATTGCATTTACCAACAAAAGAATTTTAAAATCGTGTCTTATAAAAGAATTTTCAAAAGGCGGTCAGGCAGGTTTAAATATTCCAACAAGAGAGATAATAGATGCAGTAGATTTTGCGTGGGACGAACTGATGAATTATAAAAAAGATATTCAAAATGAGGGAGAAAAAGTCCTAAAATATATTAAAGAAAAAAACAAAAGGGCAATAGTTCTCGCAGGAAGACCTTATCACGTAGACCCTGAAATAAATCATGGAATCGATAAAATAATAACATCTTATGATATTGCGGTTTTAACCGAGGACAGTATATCTCATTTGGGAAATATACAAAGGCCGATGCTTGCAAGGGACCAATGGATGTATCATTCAAGGCTTTATCTTGCTGCAGGTTTTGTAAGCGATAAGGAAAATATAGATTTAATTCAGCTTAACTCATTTGGATGTGGATTAGACGCAGTAACGGTTGACGGTGTTCACGACATATTATCAGCGGCAAACAAAACACACACAGTCTTAAAAATTGATGAAGTAAACAATCTTGGGGCAGCAAAAATAAGGATTCGCTCATTGATTGCAACTTTAAAAATAAGAGATAAAAATAACATAAAACCGATAAAAGCAGACACTTCGTATAAGAGAGTTGAATTTACCAAGGATATGAGAGAAAACTATACGATAGTCTGTCCTCAAATGTCCCCTATTCACTTCAATATATTAGAAGCTGCCATGAAGTCAGAAGGATACAACATACGACCTCTCGAATACAAATCTGATACTATTGTCGATACAGGTTTAAAATATGTAAATAATGATGCGTGCTATCCGTCTTTAATCGTAGTCGGACAGATAATGGAAGAGCTTAACAAAGGAAATTTAAACCCCGATAAAACAGCCGTTATGATAACACAAACGGGGGGGGGATGCAGGGCGACAAACTACATAGGCTTTATAAGAAGAGCCCTTAAAAATGCAGGATATGAACAAATCCCCGTTATATCGCTTAATGTTTCCGGAATTGAAAGCAACAGTGGCTTTAAAATCACGCCGAAACTTCTTGAAAAAGCACTTATGGGACTAATCTTCGGTGATATATTTATGAGAGTTGTTTACAGAATGAGACCATACGAATTAAACAAAGGTCAAACCGATACACTCCATAAACTGTGGGAAGACAAATGCAAGAAAGCACTTAGCGAAAAAAGACTTACAAAAGCCAAATTTAATACAATGGTAAAAGAAATTATACACGAATTTGATAACATTCCTATCGATGAAAGCCTTATAAAAGCTAAAGTCGGAATTGTTGGAGAAATACTTGTAAAATTCCTGCCAAGTGCAAACAACTTTTTAGTGGAATTACTTGAAAAAGAAGGGGCAGAAGCAGTTATGCCGGACCTTTGTGACTTCCTCTTATATTGTTTTTACAATAATAATTTCAAAGCATCACATTTAGGCGCTAAAAAAACAACAGCAGCAATATCAAATGCAGGAATAAAGCTAATAGAAAGCTACAGAAAAACTGCATCAAAAGCACTCGAAGAAAGCGTACATTTTGATAAAATGGCTGATATAAAAGACCTTGCAAATATGGCTAAAGACATAGTATCAATCGGAAATCAAACGGGAGAAGGTTGGTTTCTTACGGGAGAGATGTTGGAACTTATACATAACAATGTTTTAAACATAGTCTGCACACAACCTTTTGCGTGTCTTCCAAATCATATTGTCGGAAAAGGGGTTATTAAAAAACTTAGAAATACATATCCAAATTCAAACATCGTAGCTATCGACTACGACCCGGGAGCAAGTGAGGTAAATCAATTAAACCGAATAAAACTAATGCTTGCAAATGCTCACGAAAACAAAAAAGAAGAGGCATATATTTAAAATTTAAAATAAATAAAAAGAGGGTACTCCCCTCTTTTTTTATTTTATTATGGACATGCAAAATAGTACCAATTCTTACTTAGTTTTTTAGTATAAATACATTTATAATCTTTATAACCGGTTAAATTTCTTGTTCTTTTCCTTTCAAATGAATAAATGATAGAATATTATATATTAACTATAACTAAATAAAATCTATTTTTATCATATAATAAAAATAAAGATAAAATATCTTTACAAAAAACAAAAAATAATATAAAATTAAATAAAATCAAATAATTATTATATTAAGTTTTATTTTATAAATTAAAAGGGAAGTTAGGTGAAAATCCTACGCAGTCCCGCTGCTGTAATAAGCAAATGGTATGTTTTATAAATCCACTGTAAATACGGGAAGGGAAAATATACTGCTTAAAGCCAGAAGACCTGCTTGATATAAACCTTATAATGCTCTACGGGTTAATAGAGAAAAGGAACTTTTTATGTGAGTTAATACAATTTTCTTTTAAATGTTAGTAGAGAAGAAAATTGTATTTTTTTATTTACAAAAATATTACATATAAAATTTTTTACTTATACCGAGGTGAATTATGAAAAATATAAAAAACTTTTTAAAGAAAAATATTAAATATATCTTCCCTGTCTTAATCGTTATGATCGTACTTATTTATTCAGTTTATAACACAAACACTATAACAGGGAATAATAAAATACTACCAAACAATAATAATTTAAATATTTCTCAAAATAAAGAAAATAAAACAAAAACTTCAAATAAAAAGAATGAAAAAACAAATAAAAACGCTAAAAAAGATGAAAAGATAAAATCAGATAGTAATTCTGAAAAGAAAAACAATAAAAAAACGAAAAAAACAAATAAAAATGCAACAACAAAAAAGGACAAAAAATCACAATCATCAGAAAATAAAAAGAAAGAAATATCCTGCTACATATCCATTGACTGCTCAAATGTATTGGACCATATGGACAACTTAAGAAAAAATAAAGTCGATATAATTCCAAAAAGCGGAATAATGCTTTCGAGCAAAAAGATAACCTTAAATGAAAATTCAAGTGCGTATGATTTACTCATAAAGGCGTCAAAGCAGTATTCAATATTGGTAGACAGCCAGTATACTGCTGTTTATAACTCTGCCTATATAAGAGGAATAAACAATTTATATGAAAAAGACTGCGGTCCGTCTTCAGGTTGGATATACAAGGTAAATGGTTCTACGGCAGGATTTGGCTGTTCACAGTACATACTTAACTCCGGAGATAACGTACAATTTGTATTCACCACCAACAGAGGCGGTGACGTATAATGTTTAAAGAATACAATCCGTATGTGAATTTATTATATTTTATAATAATTATAGGGATAAGCATATTTTACATAAACCCTATTATAATTTTTCTTACATTTATCATCGTGTAATATATACTTATTGAGATAAATGTAAGAAAAATTATAATAGGGTTTATGTAAAATATGCTTATCCC